>JBKPDM010000588.1:0-8871 GCA_046727895.1 Pseudomonadota bacterium
CCATGTCGATGTTTGGGGCCGATCTTCGGACCCCGTTCCACATCACCGTGAGGGACAGCCGCCTCTCCGAGAAGGCCGAGGCGGCGGGGCGGCCCGATTACCGCATCTAAGCCGCGAGCGGGCTCGCGCGCGCCTCGGCGATCAGCTGCTCGGTGCCGCCTTCCAGGCGCCGTTCGAGCTCGGCCATGAATGCTTTGCGCTCGAGGCCGGGCTCGATCGGCGGCAGGAATTCGACGACGATCCGGCCCGGGCGCTTGACGAAGCTGCGCCGCCCCCAGAACAGGCCGGAGTTCAGCGCCACCGGCACCACGGGGCAGCCGAGGTGCAGATAGAGGGCGGCGACGCCCGGATGATAGGGCTGGCGGTGGCCGGGCGCGGTCCGCGTGCCTTCGGGAAAGATCACGATGGAGGAGCCGCGGGCCAGCGCTCGGCGCGCGGCCTCGATCAGCGAGCGTAGCGCAGCGGCGCCGCGACCCCGATCGATCCGGATCATGCCGGCGTGGACCAGATACTGGCCGAACAGCGGAATCCGCGTGAGTTCGCGCTTCAGAACGATGGCCGGATCGTCCAGCAGCAGGTGCAGAGCCATGGTCTCCCAGGCCGACTGATGCTTGACCGCGAAGACCACTGGTCCGCCGGGGACGCGCGCGCGGCCGCGCACTTCGTAGTCCAGCCCGACCAGGAGCGAAAGCGTGCCCTGGACGCCGCACAGCCAGAGCCGGGCGGCGGCGAGCATCGCCTGGCGTGGCAGCAGCAGCAGTGGCAACACCGCAATCACCATCAGGGTGGTCCACAGCCAGAGGACGAGATTGAAGAGGAATGAGCGCACGACCAGGGCCGGGCTCGGGGTGGCCGACCCGGCGGCGACGCTGGAGGGACTCCGCGCGGACATCGCGATCAGGGTCAGGCCGAGCGTGCTGCCGAAGCCACGCGCTCGCGCCCTCAGGGTAGGCGAGCCAGGCCGCGCCGCGCGGTCATTCTGGCGATCGCGGTCACCAGCAGGGCGCTCACCACGGGCACGCAGGCGAGCAGGATCCAGTCGAGCGGCCGCAGATTCAGCTGAATGGATCCGGCGAGCTCCATCCTGCGGCTGCTGTAGAGCAGCGCCAGTATGGTGAGCGCGGCCAGCACGAAGGCGCCGAGCCCGCCCCGGAATGCGCTGAGCAGCGCATAACGCTCGAACTGTCGGGCGAGATAACCATCCGGCGCGCCCATGGAACGCAGCAACTCAACCGTCTGGTTCTGGGCCTGCAGACTAACCCTGGTGATCACACCGACGATGAGGAGCGAGCCCAACAGCATGGCGACGCCGATGCCGCTGCCCCAGGCGCGAAAGAACGCCGCCAGTCGCTCGGCCCGATCGCGCGAGAGTGCCTCGACACCGATCGTGGCGCCGGCCACGACCTGCTCGAGTTGACTTTGCAGCGCTGACAGATCGGGCGTGACGAGCGGATCCAGGGTGACATCGATCAGCCTCGGCAGGGGCAGATCGAGGCCGGTCTTCAGATTGCCCAGCCATGGCTCGATCAGCTTCTTGAGCTCCTCGGGCGGCACGGGCTTCGCCGAGGTGACGCCCCGGGTGCGTTCCAGGATGTCGACCGCGGCAGCTATCTGTTGCGCGCTCGTCCGGGCATCATCGACCGAGGGTAAGGTCACGGTCACCAGCCTGGCGCGCATGTCGTAGAGGCGCAGCGCGTCGTCGGCAACGACGGCGACGGCCAGCGCCACCACGGCGAGATAGACCAGGCCGCCAATGATCCAGGGCAGTAACCGGCTGACCGTGGCCTGGTCGAGCGGCAGATCGAAGCGGCGGAGGTTCATCGGCGGCGCCCGGCTCAGTCCGCGGCGGCCAGCGCCGCCGGCGCCGGCGCAGGTCCTTTCAGGCGACCTCGTGCGATCCGCAGGATCGGATGCGGATAGCGCTCGACCAAGTCATCGCTGTGGGTCGCCAGGACGACCGTGGTGCCGAGCTTGCGCAGCTGGCTGAACAGGTGCATAAGCCGGCGGGCAAGTTTGGTGTCGAGATTGCTGGTGGGTTCGTCGCACAGCAGCAGATTGGGGCGGATGATGACCGCGCGGGCCACGGTCACCAGCTGGCGTTGGCCCATTGACAGGGTTGGCGGTTTGACGTCAATGGCATCCGACAGGCCAAACCAGGTCAGCATTTCGGAAACGAAGCTGCCGATCTGCGCGTCCTGGCCGCCGTGGATCCGCAGGGGCAGGGCGACGTTATCGAACACCGACAAATGGTCGAGCAGCCGCACATCCTGAAACACCATGCCGATCCGCCGGCGAAACGCGGTCAATTCCTCCCGGCCGAGGCTGGCCACGTCGCGGTCGAAGAGCGTCAGCCGGCCGCGCGACGGCTTCTGGAGCAAACCGAGCAGGCGCAGCAAGGATGTCTTGCCCGCCCCGGTCGGGCCCATCAGAAACACGAAGTCGCCCTGGCGCAAGGTGAGGTCGAGGTCGTGCAGGACCTCGGGGCCGTCACCGTAGCGCATGGCAACGTGGTCGAGCCGGAGCATGCTGGCGAGCAATGATCTCTCAGGAGCGTCGTTCGAATCGTAGAGATTGCACAAACGAACATTTTCGTCCAGTCATTGCTCAACTAGAGCGGGAATAACGTTCGCAAGACACGCCTGTCATGATCCTGACCTGCCCAGAGTGCTCGACCCGCTACCATGTCGACCCGGCATCGCTCGGGGGCACCGGTCGCGCGGTGCGCTGCGCGAACTGTGGCCACCGCTGGACCGCCAAGCCGCCGCCGGACATGCCAAAAGTGATCGAGCTGGCGCCGCCGGCAGCGGTGGCGGCACCGCGCATGTGGCACGCGGCGTCGCCCGATAAAGCGCACTCCGGCTCAGTGAGCCTGGTTGGCTGGCTGGTCGGCGTGCTGGTCGTTCTGGTGCTGGCGAGTGCGGTGATCGGTCGCAACGAGATTGTCGCCGCCTTTCCGGCGAGCAAGTTGCTCTACCAGAAGTTGGGTTTGCCGGTCGACGTGCAGCTCGGCCTGCAGTTCGAGGGCGTGACGTCCAAGAGCCTCAAGGAGGGTGGCGTCACCATCCTGGTGGTCGAGGGCGGCATCGTCAACGTCACCGATGAGGACCGCGCCGTGCCGTCGATTCGCGTGACCTTGCTCGACGGCGACCACCGCGAGCTGCGCCAGGAGCTGTTCAAGGCCAAGGACACGCAGCTCGGCCCCGGCGGCAAGACGAGCTTCTCCGGGCGGCTGATCAATCCGGCGGAGCAGGCGCGCAACTTCAGCGTCGAGCTGGACCTGAATCCCTAGCGCGGCACGCCCCGCCCCGCATCGCGGGCGATGCGCGACATGGCGGCGCGGGTGACCATGATCGACGAGCACGAAGCCAACCGACGCCACTGGGACGAGATCACCCCTGTCCACCTCGCTAGAGGGTACGGGCTCGAGGCGTTCCTCGCCGGTCGCAACAAGCTTGGCCCGGTCGAGCGCGCCGCGGTCGGCGACGTACGCGGCAAGACGTTGCTCCACCTGCAGTGCCATTTTGGCATGGACACGCTGTCCTGGGCGCGGCTCGGCGCCAGCGTGGTGGGCGTCGACTTCTCGCCGGTCGCGATCGGCGCGGCAAGGAGGCTGGCCGAACAGATCGGGCTCGCCGGGCGGGCCCGCTTTGTCGAGAGCGATGTCCTCGAGCTGGATCAGGTGCTGGAGGAAACCTTCGACGTCGTGTTCACCTCGCACGGCACGGTCGGCTGGCTCAGCGACATCGAGCGCTGGGGCCGGATCGTGGCCCGTCATCTGAAGCCCGACGGTTTCTTCTACTTCATCGACAATCATCCGACCGGTCTGCTGTTCAAGAGGACCGCCGACAGCCGGTTCTGCCTGGCGTACGACTACTTCCACACGCCCGAGCCGCTGATCGAACCGCCCGGACCCGACTACGCCGTCCCGGACTATGTCGCCAGCAACGTGCCCCAATCCTACATCTGGTCCCTCGCCGACATCCTCGGCGCGCTCGAGCGGGCGGGGCTGACCGTGTTCGAGCTGCGCGAGTACCCCTTCAATGTGTGGCGGCAATTTCCCGGCATGAGCGAGGATGCGAACGGCTACCTTCGTCTGGAAGATGTCCCGTTCAGCCTGCCGCTGCTCCTGTCGTTCAAGGCGCGCTGGCCCGCATCCGGCTAGACGTTGAAGCGGAACCGAACGACGTCGCCGTCCTGGACGACGTAGTCGCGGCCCTCCTGGCGCAGCTTGCCGGCCTCGCGGGCGCCGGCCTCGCCGCCGCAGCGGACGTAGTCGTCGTAGACGACGACCTCGGCGCAGATGAAGCCGCGCTTGAAATCACTGTGGATGCTCTCGGCGGCGTCGGGCGCCCTGGTGCCGCTCCGGACCGTCCAGGCGCGCGCCTCCTTGGGGCCGGCGGTCAGAAAGGTGATCAGACCGAGCAGCGCGTAGCCCGCACGGATCACCCGGTCCAGCCCGGGCTCCTCGAGGCCGAGCGCGGCCAGATAGTCGCGCCGCTCGTCGGGACTAAGGCTCGCAAGCTCCGCCTCGATCGCGGCGGCGATGACCACCACACCCGCGCCCTGCGCCGCCGCCTCCCTGGCGACAAAAGCGCTCCAGGCATTGCCCCGCGCCGCTGCCGCCTCATCGACGTTGCAGACGTAGAGCAGCGGCTTCGCCGTCAGCAGCTGGAGCGCATCGAATTCCGGACGATCCTCTTCCGCAATGGCGAGGGCACGCGCCGACTGCCCCGACTGCAGCGCCGGCAGAATCCGCTCGATCACGGCCAGCTGCGCGCGCGCCGCCGGGTCGCCGCCGCGCGCCCGCTTGCTCAGGCCCTCGAGGCGTCGCTCCAGCGAAGCGATGTCCGCCAGGAGCAACTCGGTCTCGACCAGCTCGGCGTCGCGCAGCGGATCGACGCTGCCCCCGACGTGCGCCACGTCGGCGCTCTCGAAGCACCGCAGCACGTGCAAGATGGCATCGACCTCGCGGATCGCGGCGAGGAAGCGGTTGCCGAGGCCCTCGCCCCGGCTCGCCCCGCGCACCAGACCGGCAATGTCGACCACCTCGAGCTGGGTCGGCACCGCCTTGGCCGAGGCGGCGATCCGGGCCACCACCTCGAGCCGCGGGTCGGGCACCGGCACGCGGCCGATGTTCGGCTCGATGGTGCAGAACGGATAGTTCGCCGCCGCGGCCGTGGCCGTGCTGGTGATCGCGTTGAACAGGGTCGACTTGCCGACGTTCGGCAGGCCGACGATACCGCAGTTGAAGCCCATGCCGGCGGCGCCTCAGCTGGCCGCAGAGGGCGGCTCGGGTGCGCGCTCGGGTCTCGGCGGCCGCGTCAGCAGAGCGACCCGGTTCATGCAGCCGGCATCATCGCCGGCCGCGAGCAGCGGCGCGGTTTCGGCGAACGCCTCGAGGAACGGACCGAGCCAGTCCTGATCGGCGGCGCTGAAATTGCCCAGCACATAGCCGGTGACCAAGCTCTTGTGGCCGGGGTGGCCGATGCCGAGGCGGGCGCGGCGGAAGTCGCGCGAGCCCAGGTGCTCGGCGATCGATTGCAGGCCGTTGTGCCCGGCGACGCCACCGCCTGTCTTGATCCGGAGCTTGCCGGCGACGAGGTCGAGCTCGTCGTGACAGACCACGATCTCAGCAAGCGGCAGCTTGTAGAAGCGGACCGCCGCCGACACCGCCTGCCCGGAAAGGTTCATGTAGGTCTGCGGCTTCTGCAACAGGACCCTCTCCGAGCCGAGGCGTCCCTCACTGAGGAGGCTCGAGAAGCGGTGCCGCCAGGGGCCGAAGCCGTGCCTGCGGGCGATCGCATCGACCGCCATGAAGCCGATGTTGTGGCGCTGGCGCGCATGGCCGGCACCGGGATTGCCGAGCCCGACGAGCAGCAGCATGAGCCAAGCGGCTGGCAGCGCGCCGGCCCGCTATTCGCTGGCAGGCTCGACCTCGGCCTTCTTCTCCGGGGCCTCCTCGGCCGCTTCGGCCGCTTCGGCCTCGGCCGCCGCCGCCTCCTCGGCGACCACCGTGGGTGCCGCGATCGTGGCGATCGTGAAGTCCCGATCGGTGATCGTCGGGCGCACCCCCTCTGGCAGCGCGATGTGACTGAAATGCACGCTGTCGCCGATGTCGAACGACTGCAGGTCGATCGGGATCTCGCCCGGAATGGCATCGACCGGGCAGATCAGCTCGAGCTCGCGCCGGACGATGTTCAGCACGCCGCCCCGCTTGAGACCGGGTGAGATGTCCTCGTTGAGGAAGGTCACGGGGACTTCGACCGTGATCATGGCGCCGGCCGAGACGCGCACGAAATCGGCATGGATCGGCTCGTCGGTGACCGGGTGCAGCTGGACATCGCGCGGCAGCACCCGCACGGTCTCGCCATTGACCTCGAGCCCGTAGAGCATGTTGTGGAAATGCGGATTGGCGAGCTCGCGCCGCAGCGCCCGCGCCGCGAGCGACACCATCTGCTGGGGCTTGGCCTCGCCATAGATCACCGCGGGCACGCGGCCAGCGCGGCGCAACGCCCGGGCCGCGCCCTTGCCGGCGCCGTCGCGGACCTCGGCCGCCAGAATCGTCATCTCGGCCATGCTTCTCTCTCATCCCTACCGGGCGGGCGGCGTCACCACGGCCGCCTCAGTCGAACAGACTCGATACCGAACTCTCGTCACTGATCCGCCGGATCGCCTCGCCGATCAGCGGCGCGATCGGAAGCTCACGGATCCTCTCGCTCACGCGCACCGCCTCGGTCGCCCGGATGCTGTCGGTGATCACCAGCGTGTCGAGCCGGCTGGCGCAGATCCGCGCCACCGCGCCGGCCGACAGCACGCCATGGGTCACATAAGCAACCGCAGCGGTCGCCCCGGCGTCGAGCAGCGCCTCGGCCGCGTTGCAGAGCGTACCACCGGAATCGACCAGGTCGTCGACCAGCACGCACAGGCGGCCCGCGACGTCCCCGATCACGTTCACGACCTCGGAGACCCCGGCACGCTCGCGGCGCTTATCGATGATCGCCAGGCCGACGTCAAGCCGCTTGGCGATGCCGCGCGCCCGGCCCACGCCGCCGACGTCGGGCGAGACGATGATGAGGCGCTTGCGATCGTACTGCCGCTTGAGATCGGCGGCGATCAGCGGCGCAGCGTAGAGATTGTCGACCGGGATGTCGAAGAAGCCCTGAATCTGGCCGGCGTGCAGATCCATGGTCAGCACGCGGTTGGCGCCGGCGACGGTGATCAGATTGGCCACCAGCTTGGCCGAGATCGGGGTCCGGGGCCCGGGCTTGCGGTCCTGCCGGGCGTAGCCGAAGTAGGGCATCACCGCGGTGATCCGCCGGGCCGAGGCGCGGCGCAGCGCGTCGATGCAGACCAGCAGCTCCATCAGGTTGTCGTTGGCCGGGTAGGAGGTCGACTGGATCAGGAACACGTCCTCGCCACGGACATTCTCGTGGATCTCGACGAACACCTCCATGTCCGTGAAGCGCTGCACGGTGGCATTGGTCAGCGGCATGCCGAGAAAAGCGGCGATCGCCTCGGCCAGCGGCCGGTTGCTGTTGCCGGCGAGAAGCTTCATCAGAGCGCCCGAGTAGACCAACGGCCAATTTCGCGCGGAACCTATCAGGCACGCCGGACGAAGGCAACGGCGAGGCCCGGCCTACCGGACCGGCGACGGATGCCGCGTTCTGGACGGAAAGGGATTCAGCCAGCTTCGCTCGTACCATAGCGCGCCGGGCGCGAAGTCACCGGTGCTGGTTGATCATTTCTTCGCTGCGGCCGGCGATCCTGAGGCCATGCGGTGGCAACCTCGCAGAAGAGCCCTACCTCGAGGATGGCGCCCGCGCCGCGGGGCACGGCGCTTTCGCTTCCCGTTCTGGGCCGGCTGGATGACCGTGGCCGCGGCGGCCGGCGTGCTCTACCTCGTCAAGAGCCCGATCCTGTTGCCCCCGATGGGGCAGCCGGCGGCGCGCCAATGCCGGTACAACGCTTACGACTGCAGCGACTTCCGAACGCGCGCCGAGGCGCAGGCGGTCTATCAGGCCTGCGGCGGGCTTCGGAACGACGTGCACCACCTCGATAGCGACCGCGACGGCCTCGCCTGCGAGTGGCTGCCGTGAGCTGATTGGCCGGCGTTCGTCCCGGCGAGGCAGCCCGGCCCCAGTTTACGGAATGCTAACTAAGCCTGACTTCGGAAGGTGACCCGGAGATGGCATCCCTCACTCTTGGATGAAGGCGGACGATGAAGAAGATCGGTTTGCTGATCATGGGCGTAGTGGTCGCCTATGCGGCGTACCCGTACTGGTCGCTCTACCGCCTCGGGAAGGCACTCGAGGTGGAAGATGAGGGCTCGCTCAAGCATTACGTCGACTGGCCCGCGGTACGAAGCGGGCTTAAAGAAGACATCTCAGGAATGCTCTCCCGTAATGCCGGACGGGCGATCGCTTCAGGTGATGGCGCGGAACCGCTCAGCGGAATATTCGCAGCCACGGTTGGGAATGCAATGCTTGAACCCTTAATAGATGCGCTGGTGACGCCGCAGGGCCTTGCTGCCATGATCCGTGAGGGGCACACCAAGGAAGGCGAACCGACATCCGAGGGTCAGTCAACCCGCCGAGAGGGCGACCTGAGCGAACGTCTATCGTTCGCGTTCTTCACCGGCCCGGCCGCATTTGAGGCCGTGTTCGAGACGGAGGAGGGCGACGATGTAGCTGCAGTGATGCAGCTCAATGGCCTGCGCTGGCAGCTGGTCCGGCTACGGTTGCCCGACAGCCAAGCCCAGGTCGCGAGCGGTACCGAGCCCGTTGGCGGCGCTCAGGACCAAACTCAGAAGCCACGATCCGCGCTCGAACAGGACGTAGAGCGCCTCACAGCGCAACTCACTCAGCTTGATAC
>JBKPDM010000589.1:0-20360 GCA_046727895.1 Pseudomonadota bacterium
AGACCGCCTTCGTTGCCGATTGCCAGGACGAAACGGGGCGCGGGGCGAGCAGGCGGCGGAGCATCGTCGGCTAGGCACCGAGCTGGTCGAGGCTGTCGTAGATCGGCCCGAACACGGCGAGCGCGATCCAGGCCATGACCAGCCCCAGCACCGCGGTCAGCGCGGGCTCGATCAGGCTGATCATGGCGTCGATCGACGCATCGACGTCCTGATCATAGAACTCGGCGACCTGGCTCAGCGTCTCGGTTAGATTGCCGGTCTCCTCGCCGATCTTGACCATGCGGCAGACCCGGCTCGGGAATTCGCCCGAGGCCGCCATGGCGGCCGAGAGCGTGCTGCCGACCTGGACCTGCTGCCTGACCAGGCCCAGCGCCTCGCTCAGGACGCGGTTGCCGGTCACCTTCCGGCCGGCGTCCAGGCAGGCCAGAATGTCGATGCCGCTCTGGAACATCACGGCGAACATCTGGGCAAAGCGGGCGAGCGCGAGCTTGCGCAGGACCTTGCCGCCGACCGGCAGGCGCAGCAGCAGCGCATCCAGGCGATAGGCGAACTCGGCGGAGCGACGCGCCAGGATCCTCACCAGCACGAACGCGACCGGCGGCAGTCCGACCAGCAACGGCCAGAAGTCGCGGACGAAGTTCGAGGTGGCGATCAGCGCCTCGGTCCAGATTGGCAGCGTCTGGTTGTTGGCGGCCAGGAACTCGACCACCTGGGGCACGACGCCCGCCATCATGAATACGGTGACGCCGAGCACGACGCAGGCGACCACCGCCGGATAGCGGGTCGCCTTGCGCACCTTGGACCCCATCGCGGCGGTCCACTTCAGGTGCCGGGCCAGCTGGTGGAAGCTGTCGGCGAGCTTGCCGGTCGCCTCGCCGGCCGAGATCAGGGCGGTGAACAGGTTGCCGAACACTTTGGGATGCTTGGCGAAGGCGACCGAAAGCGGCTGCCCCTCGCTGACATCCCGATGGATCTCCGCGGCCAGATCGCGCAGGCGCGGCACGTCGGTCGAGTCGCGGACGTCGGCGAGCCCCTCCAGCAGCGGTACGCCGGCGCGCTGTAGCTGCTCCAGGTGAATGCAGAGCTGGATGAGCTCGCGACTGTCCAGGCGCCCGCGCCCGATCATCATGCTGCGGCGCGCCGCCAGGAGGCGGCAGTCGATCAGCTCGAGACCGATCGCGCCGAGCGCCTGGTGCAGGTCGCGCTCGTTCGCCGCGGCGAGCGCGCCGCGCAGCTGCCGGCCGTTGGGGTTGACCGCGCGGTAGGCGTATTGTGGCATGGCGAGCCCGAGGATCAAAGCCGGGCCGTCAGGTCGACGGTGCGGACCAGCGTCGCGAGCGCGAGCTCACCGGCCAGGACCTTCTCGATGCCGTCCTCGGCCATGGTCCGGTAGCCCTTGTCGAGCGCGGCGGCCTTTGAGCGCGGCGCTGGTGCCGCCCGAGGCGACGATCTCGTCGAGATCCTCGTCCATGGGCAGGACCTCGACCACCGGCAAGCGCCCCTTGAAGCCGGTCTTGCGGCAGGCCGGACAGCCGACCGGATCATGGATCGCGGGCGGAGCGGCGGGATCGACGCCGAGGATGCGGCACTCCTCGGCGCTCGCCGGGCGCGGCCGCTTGCACTGGCGGCAGAGCCTGCGGGCGAGGCGCTGGCCGATCACCCCGATCAGGTTGCCCGCGATCAGGCTCGGCTGCAGGCCAAGATCCTTCAGACGGTTGATCGCGCCGAGGGCATCATTGGTGTGCAGGGTGCTGAACACCTGATGGCCGGTCATTGCCGCGCGCACCGCCATGGTCGCGGTGGCGGCGTCGCGTACCTCGCCGATGAACACGATGTCCGGATCCTGGCGCAGCAGCGCGCGCACCCCCTCGGCGAAGCCGAGCCCGGTACTCTCCCGGACCTGGGTCTGGCAAAGCAGCGGCAGCTGATACTCGATCGGATCCTCGAGGGTCATGATGTTGACGTCGAGCGAGCTGACCTGCCCGAGCATCGCGTAGAGCGTCGTGGTCTTGCCGCTGCCGGTCGGCCCGGTGACGATCAGGATTCCCTCGGGCCGCTTCAGTACCCGCTCGATCAGGGCGAGGTTCGGCGCGCTGATGCCGAGCTGATCGAGGGGCACGAGCGAGCGCGCCTTGTCGAGCACGCGCAGCACGATGTTCTCGCCGTGCACCGTAGGCAGCGCGGAGACGCGCAGATCGATCTCGCGATTGCCGAGGTTGAGGCCGATGCGGCTGTCCTGGGGGCGCAGCTTGTCGGCGATGTTCATCCCCGCCATGATCTTGAGGCGCTGCGAGATCGGCGACCAGTGCTCGCGGTGGAACGAGCGGATCTGGCTCATCGTGCCATCGATCCGGTAGCGCAGGCGCAGGAACAGCTCCTCGGGCTCGAAGTGGATGTCCGAGGCGCCGACCTTGACCGCATCCAGCAGGATCGCATCGACCAGGCGGACCAGCGGATGGGCGTAGCCAGCCTCGACGCCCTTGAAGCTGGCGCCGCCGCCCGTGCCCGCCTCCAGCTCCTTGACGATGCCGTCGATCGACATGGCATAGCCGTAGGCGCGATCGATCAGGTCACCGATCTCGGCCGGCGGGCAGACCTTGGGGATCAGGGTCACGGCCCCGCCGAGCTGGCGGCGCAGCTGATCGAGGGCGAGCACGTCGTAGGGGTCGCACATGGCGACGGACACGCTCTTGCCGTCGCTCGAGAGCGGCACGACGCGATGGCGCTGCGCGACCGCCTTGGGGATCCTCGCGACCACCTCGGGGTCGACCAGCGCGGTCTTGGGATCGAACTGCTCGTAGCCGGAGGACTCGGCGAGCAGCGAGGCGAGCACGTCCTGGGTGATGAAGCCGAGCTCGACCAGGACCGCGCCGAGCATCTTGCCCGAGCGCTTCTGCTCGAACAGGGCGACCTCGAGCTGATCGGAGCCGATCAGGCCGAGCTCGAGCAGGCGCTCGCCGATGCGCACGGCGCGCTTGCCCGGACTCCCGGCCGTTGCGGTCGCCGGTTCAGCGATCGCGGCCTCCGGGGATTCGACATCGAGGCTCATCGTGGTTGCTCGCCCTCGCCTGCGGCGCGCTTCGCCCGGCTCGACGGCATCGGTGCGGCCGGCGGATTCCCGATCACCGGATTGGATCACTTCAATGATTGAGAATCGGTAAACCGCCGCTCACCTTAACCCTGCTGCAGCGTCGCCCGTCGGCAGGTTCGGAAAGGTGCCGGCGCGCGCGCCGGCGCCCTCAGCCGCAGCGGGAACGGATCGCGCCCGCCGCGACGCATTCATCGCTGGCGGCGCCGAGCGCGCAGCCGTTGCTGGTCCAGAGGTTGTTCGTGGCCGCGCAGACCGTGCCGGAGTAGACAGCGCCGGTTGCCTGGGCGAGGGCCGGCTTCTCGCGCCAGATCACGAGGTCGTCGAACTCGTCGCCCACGGCCTGGCTCAGCGGCTTGTCGACGAACGGCTCCGCACCGTCGGTGTTCTCGGCCTCGTGGGCCGACACGCCCGCCGTGGTCTTGCGTTGGCCGCTCGCCAGCCACGCGCCGAGCCCGTTCTCGCCATGGCTCAGGACCACGAACGCGGCCGCGGGTGTGATCTCAGCGGTGCCGGGCACGCTCGCGGCGCCGTCGCGCACCGAGAGGTCGCCCGGGCTCGCCGAGCCGGCCGTGGTCAGGGCGGCGCTCACGTGGTAGCCGAGCCGCTGGTGCCAGCCGTCGAACGAGAGCTCGTCCTGGAGGCCGAGGGTGCGCCAGGGCAGCACTTGGTTCGCCGCGGCAACGCCCGTGCAGGCGCCGCTCGCCTCCGGCTGAGCCCGGCCGTAGTTCGCGTCCGAGCCCGGCAGCGCGCCATCGGCCGGGCAGGGCAGATAGGCGTTGCTGGCGTAGAACGCGACCAGCGCGTCATAGGCGGTCTCCAGGTGATCGCGGGTCGCCTTCAGGCGGCTCTGGTCGAGCTGACCACCGAGCAGTTTCATCGCCCCGGCCAGCATCAGACCGACCACGACCATCACGATCGCGAGCTCGATCAGCGTGAAACCGTGCTCGCCGCGCCGCATCGAGGCCCTGGCCGCGGACATGTCATGCGTCAGGCGCGGGGCGCGGTGCTCGCCTGCCCGGCGGCTCGCCTGCCCGGTCGACACCGCTCGCTCACCCGCGCCTTCGGCCTAGTTCAGCTCGTAGTACATCAGACACTGATCGCCGGCCGGCGCGTAGTCGCCGGCGTTGATGCAGGCGGCCGTGGTCGTGCGCACCGAGCCCGTGCCCGGCCGGCCGTCGTCGATCTTGCTGTCGATCGTGTTGGCCTGCAGCCCGCTCGCGACCCCGGTGTTGAGGTTGGCGGCGGTGCCGAGCCGCAGCCAGTGCGTCGTCCGGCCGCCGATGTTCTGATACTGGACTGCGAGCCCGCCGCCGATCGCCGATGAAGGAATGCCGGCCCCGATCGAAGGATTGGGGGCGGCGGCCACCTGGATACCGGAGATCAGATTGCCGAGGGCCAGGTGCTGCCAGAACAGCAAAGTCTCGTTGGTGATTCCGTTGCCCTCGATCTGGCCGTCGCCGTCGCAGCGCTGGTTGGCGCCATCGCAGGCGGGCGCGGTCCAGGTGATGCCGTTGGGCGTGCCGAGCTGGGCCTGACCCTCGAAATAGTCGCCCGGCAACCCGCCGTATTTGTCCTGGAAGGTGGCGGTGGCGGCGCGGATCGCGTCGATCTCGGTCATGGTCGACTTCAGCCGGGCGCTGGCGATCAGGCTCCTGGCCTTTGAGGATACCGCCGATGATCAGGCCGATGATCACCAGCACGATGGCCAGCTCGACCAGCGTGAAGCCATGCTGCGACGCGTCGTCGACCATGGTCTTGGGCGGTTCTTGATGCCGCTGGGGATTGTTGGTCACGGTCTCGGTTCCTCGTTGATCCGGCAGCGAACGCGCTCTCCAATTGGTGGTCGAAATCGCGCTCCGGGCGCGAATCCTGTCGGCAAACCAATAAGGATGAGCGAATCCCCGAAGTGATCGTCAACCATTCGGCGCCCTCATTCGCGAGCTGCCGTCGACGAGCTGCCGATCGATGAACTGGCGCATGAACCTCGCCTCGTCGTCGGCCAGCGTCCGGTCGCTCGCCAGGATCGCCTCGAGCAGATCGCGAGCGGCCTCGCGGTCGCCCACCTCGGCGAGGACGAAAGCGGGCATCTGCTTGACCCAGAGCGGCACATCGGCGCCGGCGAGTCCGGCCAGATTGCGCGCGACCGCGAGCGCGAGCGGCACGTCGTGCAGCCGATGGCGCGCGAGGTAGACGGCGTGGGCGAGCCAGCGCCAGTTGCGCGCCGGATCGCGGGCGCCGATCCGGGTCAGGTAGGCCACGATCCGGCGCAGACCGGCCGGCTCGGGCGTCTGGCTGAAATAAAAGGCGGCGAGCGTCGGCACGTACCGCGCCTCGGGGTCGAGCCGATCGAGCAGGCCGAGCCAGGCGTCGAGACGCTGGTAGTCGTAGGCGGCAAGGGGCGTGGTCCGGCCGCCGCCATCGCCCATGTTCTGCAGGCCGAAGGCCGCGCTGCGGTAGAACAGCTGCGGATCGCCGAGCGCGAGCAGCGGCGCCGCGGCGACGGGCAGCGGGCTCGGCACACCGGCCCAACGGGCTTCCAGCGCCCGGTTGTGAGACGCCAGCGCCGCATGCGCCGCGAAGACGGCGAGCAACAGCCAGAGGCCGCGCCGATGCGAGCCTTGCGCGCTCACAGCTGGCGCCGCCCGAAATCGAAGCTCGCCGCGGCGCCGAGCAGGAGCACGTAGAGCGCACCCTGGAGCAGAGCCAGGCCCACACCGGTCTCGTCGCCGAGGCCATGGACCAGCCAGGCGCTGCGGCCGAACAGGTCGAGCCGCGGCAGGACTAGGGCGAGCACGGCGACGACCTGATCGAGCGCGCCGTCGATCGGGCCCGGGTGGCTCGCGGCGGCCGCGATCCCGCTGAGCACGCCGATCATCCGACCGAGGACGTAGAAGCCGAGGCAGGCGAGCGTGCTGGCGACGCCGCCTGTGAGCATGAGCGCCAAGAACAGCGCCGTGACCGCGACGATCGTACCCTCGACGAACACGCTCAGCGTCCAGCAGGCGAGGGCCGCCCAGGTCGGGCGCGCGAGCGCGGCGACGGCGATGCCGGCGAGGACGGCCGCGGCCGCGGCGAGCAGAACCAGCATCAGGACGTGGGCGAGGACGAAGTCGCGGCGCGCGATCGGCCGCGAGAGCAGGATGTCGACCTCGCGCGCCTCGAACGCCCGGCGGATATGAAAGCAGGTGATCAGGACCAGCGAGAGGACGACGACGATCCGAGCGGCGTTTGCGGTCAGGACGGCTGCGAACTGCCGCTGCTCGACCAGCGCGGTGCCGCCAAGAAACAGCGCGAGCGCGGCGCTCGCGACCATGGTGAGGGCAAGCCCGAGCACCAGCCTCGCGCCGAGCACCGAGCGCAGGAGATAGATGGCCAGTGGCCGGATCGCCGCGCAGCCGGTCATGGTTGCGCCTGCGGCATCGGGAACGGGTGCCGATCGCGGCCGAAACGCTGGTAGAAATCGGCGTCGACCGGATCGATGCCGCCATTCTCGAGGATCGTCGCGCGCAGGAAGATCACGAGCTCGGTCTTGCGCGTGGCCTCGTCGCGGGACTTGAACAGATAGCCGAGCACCGGCAACTCGCTGAGGAGCGGCACGCCCGCGTCCTGGTTGGTGGAGTTGTCGCTCATCAGCCCGCCCATCACGACCACCTGGCCCGAGTGCAACTTGACGACCGAGTCGATCTCCTGGACGGCAACCACCGGGACCTGCGACTGAACCGTGTTGTTCGACGCGATCGCAACCGCCGGATCGGGGACCTCGTCGACCACCCGTGTCACGGTCGGACGGAGCGCCAGACTGATTTCATCGGTCTCCCGGTTGATCGAGGGCTGCACCGTCATGATCACTCCGACCGGCACGGTCTGGATCACGCTGTTCACGTTGGTCTGAGTGTTGCCGTTGTCCTGATCGATGGTCTGGAAGAACAGGCGGAAGAACACCTGGTTCTGGGCGACCTTGAGGATCGCGGTCTGATTCTGCTGCACGGTGAGCCGCGGACTGGAAAGCGTGCGCACGGTACCGAAGCGCTGGATGAAGTGGGCGATCACGTCGAGGTCGCTGTTGTCGAACGCCATGGTCACCACGTTGGGCGTTGCATCCAGGGGCGTCCGGAACGGCGGCGGCACGACCGTGGTGCCGAGCGGGGCGGCAAAGCTGAAATCGCCGATCATCGCTCGCCAGTTGATGCCGGAGCTGAACTCGTCGTTCAGCGCGACCTCGAGGATCTTGGCTTCGATCAGCACCTGGCGGCCGATCGACTCGCGCAGCTCAGCGAGGTAAGCCTCGATCAGCTTCTGCTGGCGCTGGGTCGCGAAGACCGAAACCACGCCCGCCTGTCGATTGATCGAGAACGACGGCTCCGGCTGGCCGGCCTTTCCGCTCGGGACCGCGGCCGCGGTCGAGAGGACGGCCGGCGGCGCCGCGGCTGAAGGATCCGGAGGGATCGGAGCCGGTGGCGCAGCCTGGCCAGCGTTACGTGGACCGGGTCCGTTGGGGCTTGGTTGGCCCGCACCAGGCGCGATGGCACCGGGGTCGCCACCGGGCGACGGCGCCAGAGGCGCAGGAGACGCCGGCGCGGCCGCCGGCAGCACCGCGAGGCCGGGCGGTGTGGAATTGCCCAGGATCTGGCTGAGGCCGGCCTCGAGCTCCTGCCAGAGTTGGTGTCCGACTGACCGGAAATCGAGCTCGAGGAGGCGTTGCCGCTGGTCGCCTGCTCGCCACCCATCACGTTCACCGAGGTCTCGACCTGGCTGTTGGCCTGGCGCGTCAGGAGCAGATAGTCGACCCGGTAGTTGACGTGGTAGGGCTCGTCGCGCTCGATCCGCAGCGTCTGGCCCTGGAACTCGTAGCGCAGTCCGGCCAGATCGGCGATGCGCTCGATCACCTCGCGCAGCGGCCGGTTGCGCATCGTCAGAATGACGCCGCCGCTGATCCGCGGATCGAGTTCGAGATCGACCTGGGCCTTGCGCGCCAGCTCGATCAGGACGTCCTTGAGCGGCACGGTCTCGTCGACCGAGATCGAGACCAGCTTCTGCTCTGCCGGCGAGGGCGGCGGCGGCAACTCGACCAGCGGCTGGAGCGGCGGGATCGGCGCCCCAGGCGCGGCCTTCGCGGGCGGCACCGGACGGGGCTCGAAGGCGGCGCGGTAGTCGTCGCGGGTAAGGCCGGCGTAACGGTCGTGGTCCATCACCGGGAACGTGCCCTTGCAGGCCGCGAGCGTGCCGAGCAGGAGCGCCGCCGCGAGCAGGCGGGCCCGAGGCCGGCCGCCGGGTCTGTAGCCGGGCTCGCGTCTACCCTTGATGCCAGCGCGAGGCTCGTGCATGAATTGCTGCTCGCCGGCCGCTCGCGGCTCAGAAGCCGTGGTCGCCGCCGGCCAGGCCGGCACCGAGCACCGATCCCGCGCCGGGCAGTGGCGCGGGTTCGCCCTGCATCGGGGGCTCCTTGATCGGGTCGGCCTCCGTACCGAGGGTGAGCAGAGCGCGTTCGGCCTCCGCGGCCGAGACCCGCCCGGCCGCCACCAGGCCCCGGAGCGCATCGGCCATGAGCTGCATGCCGAAGCGGGCGCCGGTCTGGATCATCGAGGTGATCTGCGCGATCTGGTTCTCCCGGATCAGATTGGCGACGGCGGGCGTGCCGATCAGGACCTCGTAGGCGGCGAGGCGCCCGCCGGCCTCGGCGCGCTTCAGGAGCAGCTGGGCGATCACCGCCTGCAGCGAGCTGCTGAGCATGGTTCGAACCATCGCCTTGTCGGCCGAGGGCACGACGTCGATCAGGCGATCGATGGTCTTCGCGGCCGAGGTGGTGTGCAGCGTCGCGAGCACCAGGTGGCCGGTCTCGGCGGCGGTCAGCGCGAGCGCGATGGTTTCATAGTCGCGAAGCTCGCCCACCAGGATGACGTCCGGATCGGCGCGGAGCGCGCTGCGCAACGCTCGGGCGAACGATCGGGTATCGCGCCCGACCTCGCGCTGGTTGATCAGCGAGCGCTTCGAGCGATGCACGAACTCGATCGGGTCCTCGATGGTCAGGATGTGGCGGCTCGCGGTGGTGTTGATGCGGTCGATCAGCGCCGCGAGCGTGGTCGACTTGCCGCTGCCGGTCGGCCCGGTGACCAGGACGAGGCCTTTGCCGAGGCCGGCAATGCGCTTCAACACCCAGGGCGCTTGGAGCTGATCGAGGCTCGGGACGTCGGCCGGTATGGTGCGGAACGCTGCGGCGGCGCCGGCCCGATTGTTGAAAGCGTTGAGCCGGAAGCGGGTGCCCGAGATGTGGACGATGGCGACGTCGATCTCGAGCTCGCTGGCGTAGGCGCTGCGCTGCGCTTCGTCCAGCAGCGCGCTCACCCGGGCCTCGATCTCAGCCCCGGCCAGCAGTGGCGCATCGAGCGGGCGGATCTCGCCGTCGACCCGCACCATCGGCGGATTGCCGCCCGAAAGGTGCAGATCCGAGGCGCCGCGATCGATCGCGAGCTGCAGCAGTCGCTCGATGTCCATCCGATTTTCCGATGAGTGCGGGTCTTGCCGGGGCGCCACCGCCGCCATTGCCGGCTCGATCCTCATTCGTCGCATGACGCTCATGATCTGTCCCTGCCGCGGCTCCAGGCCGATTGGCCAAGGCTGAGCTTGGGGCAGCGTCTATCAAGCCGTTGATGATGAAGATCTGGTAAATCAGCACCTTGCCGCCGGGGTTGACGGAGCAGGTCCCTGTTGAGGTAGCGTCGGGTCGACCTGCGGATGCCGGCAAATTGCCGAGAGGCTCCGATGAGCACCGACATTCACTATCCGGAAGAGTTCATCGACCGTCTCCAGATCGTGTGGGGCGAGGGCTTCCTTTCGCCCGGCGGGCCCGAGGAGGTGCGCGCGATCGTCTCAGGGCTCGATCTGGCGGGTAAGCGCGTGCTCGATATCGGCTGCGGCACAGGCGGCCCCGCCGTCCTGCTGGCACGTGACCATCGGGCCAATGTCGTTGGGATCGATATCGAGCCGCAGCTGCTCGAGCGGGCGAAAAGGCTGGCGTCGAAGGCGGGAGTTTCGGTGGACTGGCGCTTGGTCGACCCCGGGCCGCTCGCCTTTCCGGCCGATTCTTTCGATCTCGTCTTCAGCAAGGACGCTCTGATCCACATCCCGGACAAGCCGGCGCTGTTCGCCGAGATCCTGCGCGTCTTGAAGCCTGGCGGCGCATTCGCCGCCAGCGACTGGCTCGTGGGAGAGGGCGGGGAACAGATGCCCGGCATGCAGCGCTATCTGAGCCTCACCCATCTCCATTTTGCGCTCGCCACCGCAGCCGAGACCGAAGCAGCGATGCGGCGGGCCGGGTTTGTGGACGTTCTGACCCGCGACCGCAATGCCTGGTACGCGGCATGGGCGGGCCGGGACGTCGAGGCCATGGAGGGTCCGCTGAAGCGCGAACTCACCGCGCTTCTGGGTGAGGAGGGCTACGCGGAGGGCCTCGAGGTCAGACGCGCCAATGCCGAGGCGGCCCGCGAGGGCTCGTTGCGGCCGACCCACCTGCGCGGCCTGAAGCCCATGCCCTGAGCTAACCCCCCGCTTGGCCTTCCGGCGCACTCCGTTGCCCGCTCAGATGCTCGAGGCGGGCGGCGACGCCTGCGAGATCCGCTGTCGGCGCGCCGCTTTCCGCCGCCATGCGCAGCGCGGCTCGATAACATTCGATCGCGGCCTCGGTGCGGCCGGCCCGATCCTGCACGACCGCGAGATTGATCTGATAACGAACGTTGGCCGGGTCGAGTGCCGCGGCGCGGTGCAGCTCGGCGATGGCGCCATCGAACTGGTTCTGGGCAGCAAGGATCAGCCCGATCTGCTCGGGCAGGCGGGCATCACGCGGATGATGCGGTGCCAGGCGGCGGAGCAGCTGGAGGGCCTCACCCGGCGCCCGCTCGCCGATCAGGCTGATCAGGGCGATCCTGGCACTGAGATCGTCGGGATCGTCGGCGAGCACGACCTGGTAGAGGGCGCGCGCTTCGTCTCTGCGACCGAGCTGCTCGAGAGCGAGCGCGCGCCCGAGCAGAGCCGTGCGCTCGTCCGGGAACAGCGCCGACAGGCGCTCGTAGATGCCGAGCGCCGCGGCCGCATCGCCGGCCAGCAGCGCCTCCCTGCCGGCGCGATCCAGGAGCCGCAGCTGGTCGGCGCGCGTGGCTACCGCGACGGCTGCGGCGGCCGTCGGGTTGCGCGCCGCGCCATGCGCGACCACGACCGGGCCGTCCGGGGGGCCTGCGGGCTCCACCGCCAGGTCATCGGCGGCCGGTACTGCCACCCGGTGAGGTGCCGGCGGCTTGGGCGGCGACGGCCAGATCGTGCGGGGCGGCGGGACCGCCGCCGGATGCCCGCTCGAGGTCGGCTTCGGCTCCGACAGCCAGGCCACCGCACGGGCGAAGTCGGGCTTGCGCGGCAGGGGGCGAGGTGGCAGCGCGATCGCAAGCGGCGGCTTGAATGCCGGGATGGGAATCGGCCCTCCGTCGAACGCCTCCTGCTCTACCGGACCAAGCGCCGGCTCGATCCAGACATCCCCGGCCAGAGGCTCGGGGCGCGCCAGATCCGCCATCGCGGCCTCGAGCCGACCGCCAGCCACCAGTGGCCCGGGTGGTTCGACGCGAGGCGCCTGCGCCGCGAGAGCCGCAAGGCCCAGCAGCCAGGGAAGCGGCCACAGCCGGCCGCTACCGCCACGGCCTGCCGGGCCGAAGCCGGAACGGACTATCTGCGCTGCCATGCCGTCGGCCGATCGTCGGCGAGTTCCCAAGGCTTCTTGGTCGAGCTAGGCGCGGGCGCGCCGAAGCACGCTGCGCGGGAGCAGGTGTGTCTCGGAGAGTGCCTGCGCCGTCGCCGGCTGGCGGGCCTTTCCCGCCACGCTTGGCTCTAGAACGTTAAGGTTACCAGGACCTTAAGTCTCGAGGTCGGGATCGACGGCGGTGGACCGCCGTCAGCCGCGGCGCGCCCGCTCCTCGGCCAGGATGTCGAGCGCCATGTGCAGGAGCCGCTCGGACGCTTCGCGGGTCGCAAAGGCGGCATGCGCGCTGAGGGTGACGTTGTCGAGCCGGGCAAGCGGATGATCGGCGCCGATCGGCTCCGCGGCGAACACGTCGAGCCCGGCATGGCCGATCCGTCCGGCGCTAAGCGCCTCGATCAGCGCCGCCTCGTCGACGATCGCGCCGCGCGCGGTGTTGATGAAGATTGCGCCCGGCTTGATCAGGCCAAGCCGGCGCCGGTCGAGGAAGCCGTGCGTCTGATCGTTCAGCACCAGGTGCAGCGAGACGACGTCGGCGCTGGCGAGGAGGTCGTCCAGCTCCTTCGCGGCGCAGGGCAGATCCTCGGGCACCCCGCTCCGGTTCCAGGCGATCACCCGCATGCCGAGGCCGGCGCCGAGCCGGATCATGACCTTGCCGATGCCGCCCGTGCCGATCACGCCCAGGACCTTGCCGGCGAACTCGATGCCGTTCAGGGGCTCCCAATGCCCCGTCCGGATCGTCCGGTCCATGGCCGCGATCCTGCGCCCGGCCGCGAACATCAGGGCGATCGCATGCTCGGCGACGCTCTGATCGCCGTAGCCGCCGTAGGCGCGCACCCGGATGCCACGGCGCTCGGCTGCGGCGAGATCGATGTAGCTGGCCGCCCCGGTGCCGAGGAACACGATCGCCTCGAGGCCAGGGCAGGCCCCGAGCACCGCCTCGTCCATCACCGTGTGGTCGTTCATGGCGAAGGCCGCGTCCGCCAGCAGCGCCTTCACTTCCTCGGCCGACGGACTGCCGACGTTGATCTCGAGATCGGGCACGATCTCGGCGAGCTCGCCCCGGTAGAACTCGTGCAGGAACGGCGGGCAGTCGATGAACCTCGCCTTCATGGCCTCCCCCTAATCCGCGGCTTCGGGCCGCTGGTAGGCATAGTCGCGGGCCGCGCTCGCCGCGGAGACGTAGCCTTCGCGCAGGTCTTCCTCGATCCGCAAGACGTCGCGTTCGCGTGGGTCGCCGTAACCGCCGCCGCCCGGCGCGGTCAGCCGGATGCGATCGCCCGGCTGCAGCTTGATGTTGCAGTACTTGCTGCTCGAGACCTTGCCGTACAGCTCCTTGACCGTGAGCCACTGGTCGCTGCCCGCCTTCTGGATCACGGTCGCGCCGTTGCCGCCGGGCTCGCCCCCGAACAGCGCCCAGGGCTTGACCACGTGGCGGTCGCTGCACTGACTGCCGTTGATCTCGACCTGGGTCGAGAGCAGGGTCCGCCGATAGCCGAGACCGCCCCGATACTTGCCGGGGCCGCCCGAGTCCTGGACCAGCTCGCAGTCCTCGACCCGGAGCGGAAAGCGGGTCTCGAACACCTCGGTCGGGTTGAAGCGGCAGTTGCCGTTGATCGCGATCACGCAGTCGTTGCCGTCGTGGCCGAAGCGGCCGCCCCAGCCGCCCGACATGATGTCGTAGCAGGCGAAGTATTCGTCGTGATCGGGGTGGTTGCCGCCGAAGACGAAGTTGGTGCCGGTGCAGCTCTCCGACGCCATCGCGCGCTCGGGCACGCAGGCCGAGAGCGCGCCGATCACGATGTTGGCGAGCCGCGGGTGGGTCTCGGTGTTGCCGGCGACCTCGGGCGCCGGGTAGTCGACGTTGGTCACGTGGCCCGGCGGCGAGACCACGCGGATCGGCCGGAAGCAGCCCGAGTTCTTGGGAATCGACGGATCGGTCAGATGGAGCAGCGCGTTGTAGGTGGCGCCGGTCGTGACTCCGAGGGTCGCGTTGATCGGCCCCTTGGCCTGTCTGGAGCTGCGCGAGAAGTCGGCCACCACCTCGTCGCCCTGCACGAACACGTCGACCCGGACGTAGTAGGGGATGTCCTCGACGCCGTCGTTCTCGATCACGTCCTCGAACGGGTAGCGGCCATCGCGGAAATTGGCGATCTCGGCGCGCATCCGGCGTTCCGAGTAGTCCATCAGATCTTCGCAGGTCTGCTTGAAGATCGCCTTGCCGTACTTCTTGACCAGCTCGGTCGTGCGCTGCACCCCGAGGTCGACCGCCCCGATCATGGCGCGCAGATCGCCATAGTTCTGGCGCGGCGTGCGCACGTTGGCGAGCAGCAGCTTCCAGACCTCGTCGACGTCGACGCCGCGTTTCTTGATCTTGATCGGCGGCACGCGCAGGCCCTCGTGGAAGATCTCGGTCGCCTCGCCCGCGAACGCACCCGGCACCATGCCGCCGATCTCGGCGATGTGGCCGATGCAGACGGCAAAGCCGAACAGTGCGCCATCGACGTAGATCGGCTTGAAGAAGGTGTGCTCCGGGCAATGCAGGCCGCCGCGATAGGGGTCATTGTGCAGGATGACGTCGCCTTCTTCGATGGTGTCGAACGGGATCTCCTGGGCGCAGGTCTTGATCAGCAGCGGCATGCCGCCGATCATGGTCGGACAGAACTCGGCGCAGGCGATCATGTCGCCCTTGTCGTCGGCGAGCGCGCAGGTGAAGTCGAGCCCCTCGTTGAAGATTGTCGAATACGAGGTCTTCATGAGGAGGATGCCCATCTCGCGACAGATCGACACCATGGTCGAGTCGATGATGTTCATGGTGACCATGTCCATCGCTCGGGTGCCTCCCCTTGCCTCGTGATCGGACCGCTCGCCGGGGCCCGCCTGACCGCGCTCACTATACGGGGCGGAGGGCTTGCGAGCCAGAGGATCGCCTTGCCCCGGGGCGAACACTGGACGTCTGCCCCGGCGCGCCACACCCCGAAGCGAAGCGACGCCTTGTCGCGCCGGGACAGCGGTTGTACCCGAGGGAGCAAGGCGTTACATGTGCGCCGGCCGGTGTCCCGGCGTGACCTGCCGGTCGTGGTTTTCGCTCGAACAGTTGGCGGCTCAGCGCTCGTTCATCTCTTTCCCTTACCTCATATCGCCGCACCCCACCGACGCGCGGCCTCGCGCCGGCGCGAGCGCGGCTGCTTTCAAGGATGACGCATGGACCACCTCGATATCCTCGAAGCCGAGAGCATCTACATTCTGCGCGAGGCCTTCGCCAAGCTGGAGCGGCTCGCCATCCTCTGGTCGCTCGGCAAAGACAGCAACGTCGTCCTCTGGCTGACCCGCAAGGCGTTCTTCGGCCACGTGCCGCTGCCGGTGCTGCACGTCGACACCGGCAAGAAGTTCAAGGAGATGTATGCCTTTCGCGATCAGTACAGCGAGGTCTGGGGGCTCAAGCTCCTGGTCGAGCCCTGCCCGCCGATCGATCAGATGGACCCGACGCTGCCGCCCGCCGCGCGCTCGGCCGCGCGCAAGACCGCCGGGCTCAACGCGGCGCTCGCCAAGCACGGCTTTCAGGGCCTGATTGCCGGCATCCGCCGCGACGAGGAGGGCACCCGCGCCAAGGAGCGCTACTTCAGTCCGCGCACCAAGGACAACCGCTGGGACCTCAAGGATCAGCCGCCCGAGTTCTGGAACCAGTACATGACCGCCTTCCCGCCCGGAACCCACGTCCGGGTGCACCCGCTGCTCCACTGGAGCGAGGTCGACATCTGGCGCTACACGCGGCGCGAAGGCATCCCTCTGATCGATCTCTACTTCGCCCGGGACGGCAAGCGCTACCGCTCGCTCGGCGACGAGGACATCACCTTCCCGGTCGAGAGCACCGCCTCGACCCTCGATGAGATCATCGCCGAGCTCGAGACCACGCGGGTCGCCGAGCGGAGCGGCCGCGCCATGGACCACGAGGCCGAGGACGCCTTCGAGCGTCTGCGCGCCCAGGGCTACATGTGAGGTCCCGAGCCATGGTCAGCTCAAGCTCACGCCCCAAGCTCCGGATCGTCATCGTCGGTCACGTCGATCACGGCAAGTCGACCCTGGTCGGCCGGCTGTTCCACGACACGGGCTCGCTCCCCGAAGGCAAGCTCGAGGCGATCCAGGCGATGTCGGAGCGGCGCGGCATGCCGTTCGAATGGGCCTTCCTGATGGACGCGCTGCAGGCCGAGCGCGATCAGGGCGTGACCATCGACACCGCGCAGATCCAGTTCCGCACCGCCGCGCGCGACTACGTCATCATCGACGCGCCGGGCCACAAGGAGTTCCTCAAGAACATGGTGACCGGCGCGGCCAGCAGCGAGGCCGCGCTGCTCCTGATCGACGCCGAGGAGGGCGTGCGCGAGCAGTCGTACCGGCACGGTTATCTGCTGCATCTGCTGGGCGTCCAGCAGGTCGCGGTCCTGGTCAACAAGATGGACCTGGTCGATTACAGCGCCGACCGCTTTGGCGCCGTCGCCGAGCAGTACCGCGGCTATCTCGCCGGCCTCGGGGTCGAGCCGGTCGGCTTCATCCCGATCTCGGCCCGCGAGGGCGACAACATCGTCGCCCGCTCGCGCGTCATGCCCTGGTACCAGGGACCGACCGTGGTCAAGGCGCTCGACCAGTTCACGTCCGAGCCGGGCCTCGCCGACCGGCCGCTGCGCCTGCCGATCCAGGACGTCTACAAGTTCGACCAGCGCCGCATCCTGGCGGGCCGGATCGAATCGGGCCGCCTCGCGGTCGGCGACAAGCTGCTGTTCTCGCCTTCCAACAAGACCGCCAGGGTCAGGTCGATCGAGGCCTGGAACGTCGTCGAGCCGCCGGGCGAGGCGAGTGCTGGCCAATCGGTCGGGATCACGCTCGACGAGCAGATCTTCGTCGAGCGGGGCGAGGTGGCATCCCATGCCGACCACCCGCCGATCGAGAGCAACGTGTTCCGCGGCCGGCTGTTCTGGCTCGGCCGCAAGCCGCTCAGCGCGGGCAACCGCTACACCTTGAAGCTCAACACCAGCGAGACCGAGGTCACGGTCCAGTCGATCGAGCGGGTGATCGATACCGGCGATCTCTCGTCCGGCCCGGCCGAGCAGGTCGAGCGCAATGCGGTCGCGGAGGTGGTGCTGCGCACGCGCGGCCTGCTGGCGCTGGATGAGCACCGGACCAATCCGGCGACCGGCCGGTTCGTTCTGGTCGAGGACTTCGTGCCGGTCGGCGGCGGCATCATCTCGATGGAGGGCTACCCCGATCAGCGCGAATCGGTGACCCGGCGCGCGACCAACATCACCGCCGTAGGCCATACGGTCTCGCGCGAGGCGCGCGTGCTCCGCAACGGCCACAAGGGCGGGGTGCTCTGGTTCACGGGCCTCTCGGGCGCCGGCAAGTCGACGCTCGCGCTCGCCCTCGAGGCGCGGCTGTTCGCCAAGGGCTATCATGTCTACGTGCTCGACGGCGACAATGTGCGCAGCGGCCTCAACGCCAACCTCGGCTTCTCGCCCGAGGACCGGGCGGAGAACATCCGCCGGGTCGGCGAGGTCGCGGGGCTGTTCGCCGATGCCGGCTTCATCGTGATCAGCTCCTTCATCTCGCCCTATCGGGCCGATCGTGAGCGGGCGCGCAAGGCAGCCGGCGACACCTTCCACGAGATCTACATCAAGGCGTCGCTCGAGGTCTGCGAGCAGCGCGACCCGAAGGGCCTCTACCGGCGGGCGCGGACCGGCGAGATCCCCGAGTTCACCGGCATCAGCTCGCCCTACGAGCCGCCCGAGAGCGCCGAGCTGGTGGTGCGCACCGACCTGCTCAACGTCGAGGAGTGCCTCGGCGAGCTCGCGACCTACGTCGAGCGCGCCTTCGCGCCGGAGATCTGACCTGTGGATACCAGTCGTCTGCTGCCCGAAATCGTCGCACTCGCCGAGCGGGCCGGCGCCCTGATCCTCGAGCACTACCAAAGGGACTTGGCGGTGCGCGCCAAGGCCGACGCCTCGCCCGTGACCGTCGCCGACGAGGCGGCCGAGGCGCTGATCGTCGAGGGGCTGGCCCGGCTCACGCCGGAGACCCTCGTGGTCGCCGAGGAGACGGTCGCCGGCGGCCACGTGCCCGAGCTCGATCAGCGCCCGTTCTGGCTGGTCGATCCGCTCGACGGCACCAAGGAGTTCCTGAGCCGGAACGGCGAGTTCACGGTCAACATCGCCCTGATCGAAGGCCGCGAGCCCGTCCTCGGCGTGGTCCTGGCCCCGGCTCTGGGTAAGGTCTGGTGGGGTGCGCGCGGCCGGGGCGCGATGCTGCGGGCCGAAGGCAAGGAGCGACCGATCGCCGCCCGCCACCCGCCGGCCGGCGGGCTGATCGCCGTGGCCAGCCGCTCCCACATCGATCCCGCGACCGAGGCGTTTCTCGATCGGGTGGGCGTGGCCGAGCGGATTTCGGCCGGCAGCTCGCTCAAGTTCTGCCTGATCGCCGAGGGCCGGGCCGACCTCTACCCGCGTTTCGGTCCGACCATGGAATGGGACACCGCGGCCGGCCATGCGGTGCTGAGCGCCGCGGGCGGCCGAGTCGTGACCAAGGACGGCGCGCGGTTCACCTACCGCAAGCCCGGCTTCCGCAATCCGGAGTTCATCGCCTACGGCGCCTGATCCCGCTTGACGTGCCGGCCTGCGGGCGCTCGATGTCCCAGCCCTCCTTCTGCTCCTTGGCCTCGGCCATGATCCAGCGGCGAAAGGCGGCGATCTTGGGCCGCTCGGCCAGCGCCTCGGGACAGACCAGGTAGTAGGCCATCCGGAACGGGAGCGCGAGCTCGAAGGGCCGGACCAGGCGGCCGGCCGCCAGATCGGCCGCGCAGAGCACCCGGCGCCCGAGCGCCACCCCCTGGCCGTCGATCGCCGCCTGCACGAGCATGCTGGTGTCGTCGAAGATCGGCCCCCGCTCGGCATCGACGCCCTCGACCCCGGCCTGCTCCAGCCAGAGGCGCCAGCCCTGGCGGGTATCGCTCACCATCACGTCGCCGAAATCCAAATCGTGCAGCAGCGTCTGATGGCAGAGATCCGCGGGCGTGCGCAACGGGTGCGGCCCCTCGAGCAGTTTGGGGCTGCACACCGGGAACGCCTCCTCGCCGAACATCCGCTCGACCCGCAGGCCGGGATAGACGCCCTGGCCCATGCGGATGCCGACGTCGACGTCCTCTTTGGCGAAATCGACCAGCCGCAGAGAAGCGCTGAGCCGGAGATCGATCTCGGGATGGGCGGCGCGGAAGCGCCCGAGGCGCGGCACCAGCCACTTGGCGGCGAACGAGGGGAGCACGCTCACGGTCAGGACCCCGCCCACGCCGGCCGCGCCGAGGCGCTCTGTCGCGGCGGCGATCTGGTCGAACGCGTCGCGGACCGGCGGCAGATAGCGCTGGGCCTCCTCGGTCAGCAGCAGGCCGCGCGGCAGGCGGCGGAACAGGCGCACGCCGAGCCGCTCCTCGAGCGCCCGGATCTGATGGCTGATCGCGGTCTGGGTGACGTGCAGCTCCGCGGCGGCACGGGTGAAGCTCAGATGCCGGGCCGCGGCCTCGAAGGCGCGGAGCGCATTGAGGGGCGGCAGACGGCGGCTCACCGGCCCGCACCATCATGAAGAATCCTCATGGGCCCTATGAAAAGGTATCGTTGGTCAAAGAGCAAGAGCCTCCATAAATTCAGGTGTGTCGATAGGCCCGGAGATGAGGAGGTCTCATATGTCGGCCGCCCAGTTTCGATCATCCTGCGCCACCCTTGCGGCGCCGGCGGCGATCCGGCCAAAAGGCGAAGGCGCAGCCCTCCGGTGGCGTGACATCGTCGCCCAGTTCGTCGAGCTGGCGCTCGCCGGGCTCGAGCGCGCCCGCCAGCGCCGCCAGCTGCAGAGCCTGAACGACCACATGCTGAAGGATCTGGGGCTCAGCCGCGCCGACGTCGAGGGCGAAGCCGGAAAGCCGTTCTGGCGCCTCTGATTCGCCCCGGCGGCACCTCCCCCGATGGCCCGCATCAACCTCGCGGGCCATCGTCTTTATGTCTGCCGCCACCCGGCCCCGACGACCGGCCAAGGAAGCAAGTCGAGGCCATGATGACTGCTTCCACCGGCATCAGACGACCCTCAGATGTGGTGCAATCATACTCGGCTATCGGTCACGTTCCGTAATCATCTGGCCGAACGATCAATCGAACCGCAAGTCGAACCCCAATTCGAATGAGCGCCATGCGCCAGAAGTGACGCATCACCGTCTTGGGCCTGTCGCATGCCTGTCGCATGAATGACTGGCGGGTTCGGGCTAGCGACGCGGCATCATCTTTCGATCTCCACGTGCCTCCAGCGCTGGAGATCGATTTATGCCGCTGGAGCTTTGCCCTGTCTGCCGCGCCAAGCCCTTGCCAGGACGTCCGAATCTCCTGTCTGCCGGAAATCCGACCGCCAGTCAGACAAAATTCCTATTGATCGCATGCTCGCTCTGTCATTATCACCGTCAACTCCTTGATTTCCCGCGCCAATCGCCCGATGCGCCACGCATGC
>JBKPDM010000590.1:0-4504 GCA_046727895.1 Pseudomonadota bacterium
GGTGTTCATGACCATGGCCCTTCTCTATGTCTTCCCGGAGCTCGCCACGTGGTTGCCGAACGCCATCTACGCGGCAAGGTGACGCTGCGGGCGTCTCGTCTTTGGCGAATCCCGACGCCAGGGCGCCGGGATCTGGCTCACGCCGTTACGGAGAACTCTGCTGTTGTCGGGTGACACCTTTACCATTCGCGCCTTCGCGGACTCGCTCCGCGAAGGCAGGGTCTCGTGCAAGGAGATCGCCGACGCCTGCCTCGGCCGCATCCGCGAGGTGGATGGCGAGGTGGAGGCCTGGGCATTCCTGGACCCCGACCACGTGCTCGAGCAGGCGCGCCGCGCCGATGCGGCGCGCCGGGAGGGACAGCCCCTCGGCCCGCTGCATGGCGTGCCGGTCGGCGTCAAGGACATCATCGACACCGCGGACATGCCGACGGAGGACGGCACTGCGCTGCATGCGGGCCGCAGGCCGAGGCAGGATGCGACGGTCGTCTCGCTGCTGCGCCAGGCGGGGGCGGTGATCCTCGGCAAGACGGTCACCACCGAGCTTGCCCTCTATCATCCGGGCAAGACGCGCAATCCCCATGATCCGACCCGCACCCCCGGCGGCTCGTCGAGCGGCTCAGCCGCCGCGGTCGCCGCCGGGATGGTGCCGGTCGCGCTCGGGACGCAGACCAACGGCTCCGTCATCCGCCCCGCCGCCTACTGCGGGGTGGTGGGCTTCAAGCCGACCCACGGCCGTATCTCGCGCGCGGGCATCCTGCATCTCTCCGACGCCCTCGATCAGGTCGGCGTCTTCACGACCAGCATCGAGGACGCGGCCGGCGTCGCCGATGCCCTCATGGCCTACGATCCGCAGGATACGGACACGCGGCCGACCGCGCGCCCGGACCTGGTCCGCACTGCACTGGAGGAGCCGCCGCTGCCGCCGCGCCTCGCCTTCGTGAAGTCGCCGGTCTGGGAGCAGGCCGAAGCGGACACACGGAACGCCTTCGCCGAGCTGGTGGAGTTTCTCGGCGACCGCGCCGCGGAAGTGCCGCTCCCGGACGTGTTTGACCACGCGATCGACCAGCACCGGACGATCATGGAGGCCGACGTGGCGGTGAGCCTCGCGCCCGAGTATGAGCGCGGCAAGGACAGCCTGAGCGCCGAGCTCCGCGCGCTGATCGAGCGCGGCGGCAAGGTGTTCGCCGGCGACTACATCCGCGCGAAGGCGCGCATCCCGCTGCTCAACCGGGCGGTCGAGGACTTCTACGACTCCTTCGACGCCATCCTCACCCCGGCCACGACCGGCGAGGCGCCGGCCGACCTCGGGACCACGGGCAGCCCGGTCTTCTGCACCATCTGGACGCTGACGGGTGCGCCGGCGGTCACGCTGCCGCTGCTTCAGGGCACCAACGGCCTGCCGCTCGGGGTACAGCTCGTCGGCAAGCGCAGCGACGACGCACGCCTGCTGCGCACGGCGCGCTGGCTGAGCGAACTGGTGCTCAATCCGACGGAATAGAGCCGGCGTCCGTCGTCGTCAGCGGTCGGACTTCCACTCGTCCCTGAGGTCCTCGTAAGTGGAGTAGGCCATCAGGCCGAGGCACAGCACGACGATGACCAGGAGCGGGGTCTCGCCGATCGAGATGGCGAAGAAGCCGACATAGAGCACCGCGAGGCTGGCGCCCAGCAGGATCGCGATCAGGTCGATCATTCCGTGTGCCCTTCCGGTTCCGTCCGCGCGGCCGTTGGTGATTACAGCATGCTTCCGGCGCCGTGCCAACCGCGGTCTTCCGGGCCCGGAAAAGCCGTTTGCGGTCGGGCCGCAAACGGCTTGTCGTCGGTAGTCGCGATGGCGTGATACCCTGCCCGCGCTCACCCTGGCACTGACCGGGTCGTCGGGGCTGCCGATCGGCGTCCAGCTGATCGGCGCAAAGGGCGACGACGCGCGCCTGTTGCGCACGGCGCGCTGGCTGTTCGAGACGAAGCAAGCGACCGCGACACCCTGAGGGCAATGCCCGCGTCAGCTGCTGCTGCCGCCGCGGAGGGATTTCGGCGGAGCTCGCCGCCATCACGGCAAAACCGCACGGGCCAACCCCCCGCCCCCTCGACCACGGGCGATGACAAGGCAGATCGTATGGTCTATCGAACGTGGAGCCGGCAGCACGGCGGTTCCACTCTTTTTCGGCTCGGCGGTAGGCACCCATGCGGCGCAGTCGCTACGCAAAAATCCTCGCCACGCTCGGTCCCGCGAGCTCGACGCTCGAGCAGATCCACGCGCTGTTCGATGCCGGGGCCGACGCCTTTCGGCTGAACTTCTCGCATGGAGCGCACGAAGAGCACGCCGAGCGCTATCACGCGGTACGCGCGGTCGAAGGCCTGACCAAGCGACCGGTCGCCGTCGTGATCGATCTGCAGGGCCCGAAGCTCCGGGTTGGCCGGTTTCGCGAGGGGCAGGTCGAGCTGGCGCGCGGCGCCGCCTTTCGTCTCGATCTGCAGTCTGACCTCGGCGATCGGCAGCGCGTGTCCGTGCCGCATCCGGAGATCTTCGCGGCGATCGCGCCCGGCACTGAGCTCCTGCTCGACGACGGCAAGATCCGGCTCACGGTCGAGAAGGTCGGTGCGGGTCATGCCGACACCATCGTGGAGAGCGGCGGCCGGCTGTCCGACAGCAAAGGCGTCAACGTGCCGAATGTGATCCTGCCGTTGTCGGCGCTCACCGCCAAGGATCGCCAGGATCTGCACTTCGGGCTCGATCTTGGCGTGGACTGGGTGGCGCTCAGCTTTGTCCAACGACCGGACGACGTGGCCGAGGCGCGCCGGCTGGTCGCCGGTCGCGCGGCGATCATGGCCAAGATCGAGAAGCCCGCGGCCATCGACCATCTCGATCAAATCATTGACCTCGCCGACGGCATCATGATCGCGCGCGGCGACCTCGGCGTCGAGATGCCGCCCGAAGACGTGCCCGGCCTGCAGAAGCGAATCATCCGGGCAGCGCGCGATGCCGGCAAGCCGGTCGTGGTCGCCACCCAGATGCTGGAATCGATGATCGGCACGCCGGCGCCGACCCGCGCCGAGGCGTCCGACGTCGCCACCGCAGTCTATGATGGCGCCGACGCGCTGATGTTGTCGGCCGAGACCGCCGCCGGCGGCTATCCCACCGAGGCCGTGGCGATCATGGCGCGGATCATCACGAAGGTTGAGCGGGATCCGCTCTACCGAAGCTATCTCGACGCCTACCACGCCGAGGCCGAGAACACCGCCCCCGACGCCATCACTCTCGCTGCCCGTCAGGTTGCGAGCACGATGCGAGCGGCTGCGATCGTGACCTACACGACGACTGGCTCAACCGCGCTCAGGGCGGCGCGTGAGCGACCCGATCGACCGATCCTGGGGCTGATCACCCAGTTCGCCACCGCGCGCCGCCTGGCGCTGATCTGGGGGTTGCACTGCGTGGTCTGCGAGGACGCCCACAGCATGGAGGAGATGGCCGAGCGGGCGTGTCGCCTCGCGCTCGACAGCGGCATTGCGCAGGTCGGTTCGAGCCTGGTGATCACGGCCGGGGTGCCGTTCGGCACGCCCGGCTCGACCAATCTGTTGCGGATCGTCTGGGTGCGTTGAAATTCTTTCAGAGCGCCTCGCCGCGCATCGCCCGCGGCAGATCCCCGAGCAAGCCCATCGCGTGGCGCATGAAGAACTGCTTGAGGGGGCCGATCCGCTCGACCAGGCCGAGGCCGACCTCGCGCCCGATCCGCAGCGGCAGCAGGTCGTTCGCGAACAGCCGGTTGAGACCGTCGGTGATCGCGATCAGCGCCACCGAATCGAACCGCCGCCAGCGCTCGTAGCGGGCAAGGACCGCGGCGCCGCCCGGATCGAGCCCGAGCCGTCGGGCGTCGATCATCAGCTCGGCGAGGGCCGCGACGTCACGCAGCGCGAGGTTCCAGCCCTGGCCGGCGATCGGATGAATCGCGTGCGCGGCATCGCCGACCAGCGCGAGCCGACGGTCTGTGTAGCGTTCAGCCTGGACCATCGCGAGCGGGTAGTGCCACCGCGGCCCAGCGAGGCGCAGATGTCCGAGCTGCTCCCCGAAGCGCTCGCCCAACTCGTCCAGGAACTCGCCGTCATCGAGACCGATCAGCTCCCGCGCGAGCCAGCTCTGGGCCGCCCAGACGATCGATGAGCGCCGGCCGGTCATCGGGAGAATGGCGAACGGGCCATCGGTAAAGAAGCGCTCGACCGCGAGGCCTCGATGCGGCCGTTCGTGCGCGATCGTCGCGACGATGCCGATCTGATCGTAGGTCCAGCGCAGGACGTCGATGCCCGCCGCGGCGCGGGTCGGCGAGGAGCCGCCCTCCGCCACCGCGACCACTGCCGCCCGAATCGAGCGGCCGCTAGTCAGGCGAGCCTCTGCCGCTCCGTCGTCGCGTTCGAGACGTTCGACCCGGTCCGGCGCGGCCAGCGCGAGGCCACGCGCCGCAAGCTCCTCGACGCGCCGCAGCAAGGCGCTGCGGATCGCGCGGTTCTCGAC
>JBKPDM010000591.1:0-11727 GCA_046727895.1 Pseudomonadota bacterium
CCCGTGCGCAGCTCGATCGCGCTGGTGATCGCCAGTTCGGCGAGGTCGAGGCCGGCCAGCACCGCGGCGTCCTCGGCGGTCACGAACACCTTGGGCGCGGCCTCGAGCGAGGAGCCGATCCGCTTGTCCTGGCGCTCGACCTCGAGGGCGCCGGTGATGACGCGGCGGACGCGGCGAATGCGCTCCCATTTGGCGCCGAGCGCCGGGTCGTGCCAGGCGGCCGGGATCTCCGGGAACAGCCGCAGGTGCACGCTGCTTTCTTCCGACGGATAGCGGGTCAGCCAGGCCTCCTCGGCGGTGAACACCAGGACCGGCGCCAGCCACGCCGTGAGGCTGTTGAATAGCTGGTCGAGCACGGTGCGCGCCGCCCGGCGCCGGACGCTGTCGGGTCGGTCGCAGTAGAGGGAGTCTTTGCGGACGTCGAAATAGAACGCCGACAGGTCGGTCGCGCAGAAGTTGTGCAGCGCCGAATAGAGCCGCGGGAAATCGAACCCCTCGTTGGTCTCGCGCACGAGCCGGTCGAGCTCGGCCAGGCGGTGCAGCACCCAGCGCTCCAGCTCCGGCATCTGCCGATAGGGCAGCCGCTCGGCATCGCTGAACCCGGCCAGATTGCCGAGCAGGTAGCGGAGCGTGTTGCGCAGGCGCCGGTAGGCGTCGCCCTGGCCCGCCAGAATCTCGGTTCCGATCCGCAGATCCTCGGCATAGTCGGCCGAGACCGCCCAGAGCCGGAGAATGTCGGCCCCGGCGGTCTTCATGAGATCGAGCGGCGAGACGACATTGCCGAGCGACTTCGACATCTTGCGCCCCTCGGCGTCGACCACGAAGCCATGGGTGAGGACGCACTCGTAGGGTGCCCGCCCGACGGTGCCGCAGCTCTCCAGCAGCGAGGAGTGGAACCAGCCGCGGTGCTGATCCGAGCCTTCGAGATAGAGGGTGGCGGGCCAGGCGAGCTCCGGGCGTTGCTTGAGGACCGTGGCATGGGTCGAGCCGGACTCGAACCAGACATCGACGATGTCCATGACCTGCTCGTAGTCGGCCGGGTCGCGATCCGGGCCGAGGAACTGCGCCGGCTCATCGATGTACCAGGCATCGGTGCCGTCGCGCTCGAACGCCGCGGCGATCCGCTCGACCACCTCCGGGTCACGCAGCACCTCACCGGTCGCCTTGTCGACGAACACCGCGATCGGCACGCCCCAGGCGCGCTGGCGCGAGATGCACCAGTCGGGGCGGGTCTCGATCATGCCGCGGATCCGGTTCCTGCCCTGTGGCGGCACCCAGCGGGTCGCCTCGATCGCGGCGAGCGCCTTGGCGCGCAGCTCGCCCGAGCCGTCCATCGGGATGAACCATTGCGGCGTAGCGCGGAAGATGAGCGGCGCCTTGGAGCGCCAGGAGTGCGGGTAGCTGTGCACCAGGCGGCCGCGGGCGAGGAGCGCGCCGCTCTCGGCCAGGGCCGCGATCACCGGCTCGGCGGCCTCGAACACGTGGGTTCCGGCGAACAGCGGCACGGCGTCCGTGTAGTGGCCATCCTCGGCGACCGCATCCGGCACCTCGAGGCCGTGGCGGGCGCCGAGCTCGAAGTCGTCGGCGCCGTGCGAGGGAGCAACGTGCACGAGCCCGGTGCCCTCCTCGGCGCTGACGAAGTCGGCCGCGAGCAAGGGTACCTCGAAGTCGTAGCCCTTACCGCGCAGCGGATGGGCAGCGACGGTCGAAGCGAGCCGCTCACCTTTGAATTCGGCCACGACGCGATGGCGGAGGATGCCCGCGTCTGCCGTAACCATCGGCACGAGGCGCGCCGCCAGCAGGAGCCGTTCGCCGACCCGCGCCAGGCTCTTGTCTTTGACCGCCTCGACCTCGATCACCCGGTAGTCGATGTCCGCGCCATAGGCGACGGCGCGGTTGCCCGGGATCGTCCAGGGAGTGGTCGTCCAGATCAGCACCGCAGCGCCATCCAGCGCCGGATGCGAGGGCCGCAGGACCGGAAAGCGCACGACGATCGTGGTCGAGGTGTGGTCGCGGTACTCGACCTCGGCCTCGGCGAGCGCGGTCTTCTCCACGACCGACCACATCACCGACTTCTTGCCCCGATAGAGCTGGCCCGAGAGCAGAAACTTGGCGAGCTCGCGGAAGATCCCGGCCTCGGCCGGATATGCCATGGTGGTGTAGGGGCGCTGCCAGTCGCCGACCACGCCGAGGCGCTTGAACTCCTGACGCTGGACCTCGATCCAGTGCTCGGCGAACTCGCGACACTCGCGCCGGAACTCGACCGGCAGTACCTCGTCCTTGTCCTTGCCGGCGCTCCGGTAGCGCTGCTCGATCTGCCACTCGATCGGTAGCCCGTGGCAGTCCCAGCCCGGGACGTAGACCGCATCCTTGCCCAGCATCTGCTGGCTGCGGTTGACCACGTCCTTGAGGATCTTGTTCAGCGCCGTGCCCATGTGCAGGTGGCCGTTGGCGTAGGGCGGGCCGTCGTGGAGAATGAACTTCTCCCGCCCCTTGGCGGCCTCGCGCAGCCGCCGGTAGATGTCGAGCCGCTCCCAGCGCTCCAGGATCTCGGGCTCGCGCACCGGCAGGTTCGCCCGCATCGGAAACGACGTCTTGGGCAGGAACACGGTCGCGCGATAGTCCCTGGTCATGCTCGGGCTCGCTTGGGCTTCCGACATCGTGACTTCCGACATGAGCGTGCTTTCAGGCCTCAGGCGCCGATCGCATCGATGTGGGGCGTCGGGCCATGGCGCGCCAGGGCGGCGCGCGCCGCGGCGCAGTCCAGCGCCATCTGGGCCTTGAGCGCTTTGACCGTGGCGAACTTCTCTTCGTCGCGCAGACGCTCGATGAACCCGCAGCAGAGACGCCGCCCGTAGAGATCGATCTCGCGGTCGAACAGATGAACCTCGAGGCGGAGATCCCCGCCGCCGAAGGTCGGGCGCCAGCCCAGGCTGGCCACGGCGTCCTGCCAGACCGGCCCGAGGCGATCGTGCCAGCCGGCGCGCACCGCGTAGATGCCGGCCGCCGGCCAGAGCGCGCGGCGCGCGGGCGGGCAGAGATTGGCGGTCGGGTAGCCGAGCGTGTGGCCGCGCCGCTCGCCCTCGACCACGCGGCCGTCGACCGTGAACGGATGGCCGAGCAGATCGCACGCAAGTGCCACCTCGCCCGCAGTGACCGCGGCGCGGATCCGGCTCGACGAGCAGACCTCGTCGCGCCAGGCGACCGGCTCGAGCCGGGTCACGCCGAACTCGTACTCCTCGCCGAGGGCGGCGAGCGTCCCGCCGTCGCCCGCCCGCTTGTGGCCGAAGCGAAAATCGAAGCCGATCACGACGTGGCGGACGCCGAGCCCGCCCGCGAGCACGTCATGGACGAAGCGCTCGGGCGATTTGGTCATCAGATGCTGATCGAACGCCAGGACGAACAGATGATCGACCCCGAGCTCGGCCAAAAGGCGCGCCTTGACCCGCAAGGGAGTCAGCCGCGGCGGCGCCTGCTCCGGCGCCAGGACCTCGCGCGGATGCGGCTCGAAGGTGATCACCCCGAGCGGCGCGCCGAGGTCGCGGGCGCGCGCCCGCGCGGCCTCGATCAGGGTGCGGTGGCCGCGGTGCACGCCGTCGAAATTGCCGATCGCGACCACCCCGTGCAGGGCGGCCTTCGGCAAATCCCAATAGCCCCGGTGGATCTGCATCGCCGCCTTATGCCCGCGCCGCGGCGGCGCTGTAAAGAGATCTCGGCCGGGCCGGTCTCGGGGCATCGGGCGCTCGCGGCTCGCGAACGGCCGATCCTCGTCGAGCAGATGCGCTGCCCGGCCCGGGCCGCGCCCGCGCTCTGTTCAAAATGGCGCGACGGCGTGCGGGCGGGGCCTCGATTCTACGGCTCGAATGGCCAGATTCCGACCAGGCCCAACCCGAGAAAGGAGGATGAAACGTGACCGCTTCCAACCACCACCCACGGGCCATCGCCAGTTCGGCCGCGCCATGACCGACGCGCGCGAAGTGATCCTGACCGCGGCCTGTCTCGCGCTGATCGCCTTCTTCAGCTGGGCGATTCTGCACACCCCGGGCGAGTTCGCCCGGCACTCCGAGCGCGCAGCCGGCGTGCTGATCGGCGCGGCCGTCGCGGAGGGCCAACTGCCCTGAGCGGCGCCGAGCGCGTCCGGCCAAGCTCGACGGTCGCCGGACCGCTGCTTTGACCATCCCGGCCTGGACGTGACTCCTCGGACAGCTGGAGTTCGCGACCGCCTGGCCGGCGCAGATCTTGCGGGGCGGAACGGCCAGGACCACGGCCGAGGTTTGAAGCCGCTGGCGCTCTGCCGAAACCTGGCGCGCCCGGTGGGATTCGAACCCCGACCCCCGGATTAGGAATCCGATGCTCTATCCTGCTGAGCTACGGGCGCGCATGATCGCGCCGGCGGGCGACGCGCCTCTCGACTAGCGCCTTTCGCCCCTGGCCTGCAAGCCTTCTCGCGGCCAGATGCCGGTCCTGCCTGACCTCAGTGCATCGCGGTGAAGCTGGCACGCGCTCAGGTGGCGAAATAGAGCCGGAGCACGGCGAGGTCGCCTTTGGTGGCGACCTCGACGCGATCGGCGTACACGCCGGAGAGGAAGAGGCTGAGCCCGTACGAGAACGACTCCTCCTCCGTGAAGTCCTTGCGCGAGGCTCTGAGGTCGGGCAGCGACAGCAGGCGACCCTCATACTTGACCTCGATGACCAGGTCGACATCGTCGTAGCTGGCCTGGACGCTGATCGGCTGGTCGAGCAGGTCCGCGTCCTTGATGTGGCGGACCGCCTGCGCCGTGCTGGAGATGGCGCGCTCGATGATGTCCTCCTCGACCTTCCATGATTTGCCCTTCTCACGGAGGAAAGTGGTCAGCGCCGCCAGTGAGTCGTCGGCCTTCCCGAGGACGATGACCTCGCTGCGCCGCAGCCCGAAGCGAAACAGCAGCGTCAGCCCTACCGCAGCGCCGATGCCCAGCGCCAGCGAGCTGGCGGCAAAGCTCTGAACGAAGGTGGGAAGATCGGTGAAGAAACCGGTATAGACGTTGCGGCTCAGGGCCAGGAGCAGGGCGATGCCGATCACGAAGGTGATGCGCGTATCGATGTTGCGCGAGACGATGATCTGGATGCCGCCGGCGATCATCAGCGCGCCGGTGAAGACCAGCATGGCGCCGGCCACCGACAGCGGGATGGCCAGAAACACGGCCGCGAGTTTGGGCACGAACGCCATCGCGGTCAGGATCGCGCCGCAGGCGTAGGCGATCGCGCGGCTGGTCGCGCCGGTGGCGCGCGAGACGCCGACCAGGCTGGGCCCGGCACTCATGCCCGGCGCGCCGAGCAGGCCGCCGATCAGGCAGGCAGCGCCGTCGGCCAGGACGCCGCCCTCGATCGGCCCAAGGGTCGGGCGCTTCCAGTCGGCATCGTTGATCTTCTCGCAGGTCGTCACGACGCCGATGGTGCGCAGCGCCGCGGCAACCGCGGCGGCCGCGAAGGCCGGAACCAGGTGCAGGTCGAAGCGGTAGGAGATGGCGTCGAGGCTGGGCAAGGCGAGCAGCGGCGCGCGCGCCATGGCCTCGAGCGCCGGTGTCGGGATCAGGCCCAGCAGGAACGCTGCGGCAAACCCGCTGACGAGGCCGGAGAGCGAGCAGACCAGCCGTACGACACCGCGGCCCCAGACGCTGAGGCCAACACTGACCGCGAGGGTCAGGAGCGCTACGGCGACGTGATGCAGAAAGTGGGGCTGGCCGTAGACCTCGACGCCAAGCGTGTGCTCCATGCCGACCAGACCGAGCTCGATACCGACGATGCAGACGGTGAAGCCGCTGACCGCCGGCGGAAAGACCGGGCGCAGGCGACGCAGGAAGCGCGAGATGACGATCTCAATCACACCCGCAAAGACCGTCATGCCGAACACCGCCGGCAGACCGCCCGTCTTGGCGGCCATGATCGACGGGCCTAGGTAAATCGCCGAGAACACGGGCACCGCCAGGTAGCCGGAGCCCAGCGGCCCGGCGCGCTGCGCCTGGAGGATCGAGCCGATGGCAAGCCCGATCATGCCCAGGCTGATCGCGTTCAGCGCCGTTTCGTGAGGCGCGCCGGCCGCCGTCGCGATGATCGGGATCAGGACCAGGTAGACGCACATCAGGGTAGTGTGCTGCAACCCGAGCGCGGCGAGCCTCGGCCAGGGTGGCCGCTCGTCGACCGCGTAGATCAGTTCGCTCGGGCGGGTGACGATCTTCCCTCCGCCACGTCGAGACGCGGCATGTTCGGGTCGGTCGCGAGATCCGACCGATCACGTCCGTCTCTGGCGTGAGAACGACGGGCCGATGGCCGGGTGGCGTTCCCACTGGCGTAAACGTACAGCGACTTTTCGGGCTGATCGAGGTCGGTGAGAGGGCTGACCGGTGATGATGTGGTCAGGGCGGGAATTGTCGTATTGCGCTGGTTTATGTGATTTCATACGCATATTGGTTGGCGTGAGGGCGAGCGGTTGCAGCTCGAGGATGGCCGCACGGTGCGCCTCGCCGGCATCCGCGTTCCCGGCGACTCGAGCGACGAGCGCGAAAGCGAAGATGACCTGAACCTGCCCGGGCCGGCCGCAGAGGCTCGGCGGCGCTGCTTCGCCTGCTCGGACAGCTCGAACAGGCGCTCGATTGCGCCGGTCTTGGTCAGGGCTTCGCGGAAGGTCCAGATCGTATTGGCGTCGGGAATGGCGTCGCCGAGCCCGAGCCCCAGGAACCGCATCCAGGTCAGCCGATCGCGCAGGTAAAACTCGCGCCGCTCGTCGGACAGGTTGTTCTGGGTCGCCGCGCCAGCCTCGTTGAAAGGCGCTCGCCGCGCCGCGCTCGCGCTGCAACTCTCCGCCCGCGTCTGAGATACAGCCGCCAGCCCGCCGGCGCACGGGCGCCGCAACTGCGGCGGTGCATCCTGATCAGGCAGCCCGGCGAGGCTCCCAGCCGCGGCCTCGCTCTTTGCCACGCGGTCGCCCGTGCAGTGAAACCATAGCACCCGCCGAAACAAAACGCTTGTCGATCTCATCCGTCGACTTCAGGTGCTCGTGATGCTGACGGGGCAGCCGGTAGAAGGCTTGCCTGGCTCCCAGCGACGGCCTTGGTGGTCGTCGCGGAGCGGCAAGCGTCTGCTCGATGTGCTCCTCGACCCAACCGCAGAGCTTGGGGTAGGTCGGCTGCCACTTGGCGAGCCAGGCCGCCAGGTCGCGCCGCGCCTCGGCAAGATCACGCCGGTCGTACAGCCAGCGCAGCTCGCGCAGGCAGTCGTCGTCCATGGGATGATCTCGGTTGCCGGAGAGCCAGTCGCTCTCCTACGAGCTCGAGCCCCGGCGGCCGGACCCGGTCGGGGCGAGCGCGGGAGATCAGGCCGGCTACGCGGCGTGCTCACCCTCGTAGAAGGCCATGTCTGTGATCCTCTTCAGAAGCTCGGCGTGGTGCTCCAGGGTGCCGACGTCGCCCCAGGTCACCTCGTCGGCCGCGATGCCAAAATGGTCGTCGCTGAGCGACTGGAGCCGACTAAGCATGGCGTCGATCTCGGCCTTCTTTGCAACAACAGCGGCCAGTGCATCATCGTTCGAGCTTGACTGATCTTCGACAGCGAACGGCGGAGAACGGGTGATTTTGGCGGCTAAGTCATTGATTTTGTTGAGGTGGACTTTGAAGCGGCAAAGGAGCGTAATGCTAAGTAATTGATCGTGGCGGCTCTTTGGGATTGACATTTTCGGATCTCGTGTAATGCTTTTGGCATGTTCGTGCGCGAGAAGCCGATCGGCCCCTACCACTACGTCTACCTGGTGGAGAGCGTGCGCGAGGGGGGCCGCATCAAGCAGCGGATCATCAAGAATCTGGGCCGCAAGGAGCAGGTCGAGGCCAGGGGCGATCTCGATCGGCTGGCGCGCTCGTCAGCGCGGCTGGCGCAGCGCTCGATGATCCTCTCGCTCCTCGACCAGGACGGCGCGCCGACCCTGGCCAGCCGGCGCATCGGGCCATCCCTGGCCTTCGAGCGCCTCTGGCGGGAGACCAGCTGTCGGGCGGTGATCGAGGCGCTGGCGGCTGAGCGTGGCTTTGGCTTCGCGCTGGAGCGGGCGTGCTTCCTCACCGTGCTGCACCGGCTCATGGTCTCGGGCTCCGACCGGGCGGCCGACGCGTGGCGCGAGGACTACCGGATCGAGGGCACCGAGGGGCTCGCCCTGCATCATCTCTACCGAACCATGGGTTGGCTGGGCGAGGAGCTGCCGGCGAGGGAGCAAGCCGGGCGCACCCCGTTCACCTCGCGCTGCGTCAAGGACTTGGTGGAGGAGCGGCTGTTCGGCTGATCCCGGTGGTCGATCGCCTGGGCAGGAGGTTCGGGATCACCCGGGTGTGCGTCGTCGCCGATCGCGGCATGATCAGCGCCCAGACGATCGCCGCCCTGGAGGCGCGTGGCCTGGAGTACATCCTGGGCGTGCGCGAGCGCACCACCAAGGAGGTGCGCACCCTCGTCCTGGACGATGAGGCCCCGTTCGTGCCTTTGGTGATCCCGCGCCAAGGGCGGCCGGACACCGAGCTCGAGGCCAAGGCGGTGACCCTCGGCGATCGCCGCTACGTCGTCTGCCGCAACCTCGCCGAGGCCGAGAAAGGACGCCGCCGAGCGCGAGGCGATCGTGGCCAATCTGCGCCAGGCGCTGCGCCGCGGCGACAAAGCGCTGGTCGGCAATGCCGGCTATCGTCGCTTCCTCAAGGCGCCCGAAGCGGGCTTCGCGATCGACGAGGCGCGGGTCGCCGAGGACGCGCGCTTCGACGGCATCTTCGTGCTGCGCACCAACACCACCCTCGATCCGCTCCAGGCGATGCTGCGCTACCGTGATCTGCAAGGGGTTGAACAGCTGTTCCGGCTCACCGGCGGGAGGGGGTTGGGGCCCCTTCCCCAACCAGCCGGCGAGCCCAAGTCGCTGCTGGCGACGCGGCCGATCTTCCACAAATGCGATGCCACCATTCGCGGCCACGTGTTCGGCTCCTTCCTCGCCCTGGTGTTGCGCAAGGAGCTCCTGGATCGCCTCGCCGCGGCCGACCTCAAGCCCGAATGGGCCGAGGTGCTGCGCGATTTCGATCGCCTCCAAGAGCTCGAGGTCGAGCAGGACGGCAAGCGCTTCGTCCTGCGCACTCCCGTCACCGGCTGCGCCGGCAAGCTGTTCCAGACCCTGGGCGTCGCGCTCCCGCCCAACATCCGCGACGCCGCTTCCCAGGCCCGCGAAACCCCCGCCGAATCCTCACAGCCGTAGTGCCAAGAACCGCCCCGCGCGCCGCAAGCGCCTGATGACGCGAGCCTTTTCAGATCACGGTGTCGAAGATGGGTCAAGCTTGAGGAGCAGGTCCTGGTCACCCAGACCGGCGTCGAGCTTCTGTCGCGCTTCCCCTTCGACCAGACCCTGCTTGGGCGCGAAGTCTGACCTCCGGGGCCCGTGTCCGCTATCGAGATCCAAGCGAGCGGGCGCGGTTGCGGATCGCGGCCTCGGCCTCCTCGACGATCCGGCTCAGGATCGCCGCCGCCGGCTCGATCGCATGGATCAGGCCAACGGCCTCGCCGATGAATGTGTTGGCGATGCTGACGTCGCCCTCGTCCCAGGCTCTGCGCCAGGGCCCGGCCTCCTCGGCGACGCGCTCGCGAAGCTCGCCCTCATGGCCATGCCACCGCTCGATGAAGGGGTTCCTCAGAACCCGCGCCGTGAACCGCTCGGGCCAGTCGAGCTCGCGAACGATGTCCATGACGCTCGAGCGAACCGTGGCATCGCCGTTGGCGGCAAGGGCGCTCCGATGCATGTTGGGGTGGACCAGCGCTTCGGAAGAGGCCCAGAAGCGCGAGCCGATCACCGCCCCGTCCGCGCCCAGCATCAGCACCGCCGCAAGGCCCCGGCCATCGGCGATGCCGCCCGCGCCGCAGAGCAGCGTCCCGGGCGATCTGGCCGCAATCAGATCGGCGACCTCGGGCACGAGCGTCAACGTGCTCCGCCTCTCGCCGTGCCCGCCGGCCTCGGCACCCTGCGCGACCACCACATCGGCGCCGACGTCGAGGGCGCGCGCGGCGTCTTTGATGGTCTGCACCTGGCAGATCAGCCGAACACCCGCCGCGCGAATGCGCGAGGCAAACGGCGCCGGATCGTCGAACGAAAGGAAAACCGCGCGCGGCTTGCGCGCGAGCACCGCCTCGAGCAGGTGCGGCGCTTTTCTCAGCGACCAGGTTATGAAGCCGCAGCCGACCCCCTGATTGCCGGCGGCCCTGAACTGCTCTTCGAGCCAGCCGGCGTCGCCATAGGCGCCGCCGATCAGGCCAAGCCCGCCCGCGGCGCTCACGGCGCCCGCCAGCGCGCCGCCGGAGGCAACCGCCATGGGCGCCGAGATGACCGGATGCCTGAGGTCGAAGCGCTCCGTGAGACGGGTCGAGAGAGCCATCAAAAGCCATCCAGGTTCGGGCGCATGAACGCGGCCGGGCGGCGGGTCCGGCCCGGCGCGACGGTCACCGAGCGCCGGCCGAGCGCGACGGAGAGCACCATCGGGATCATGCCGCTCCGGGCCCCACCATCGCACGCGAGGCGTAGCGGCCCCGGTTCTGCTCGTAGACCTGCTCGGCCTCGGGCATCAGCTCCTGGAGGCGCTGGATGCGCGTGCCCTCCGAGGGGTGGGTCGAGAGGAACTCGGGCGGGCGCGAGCCATCGAGCTTCTGGAAGTTCTCCCAGAGCTGGATCGCTTCGTGCGGATCGTAGCCCGCCTTGGCCATCAGGATCAGGCCGATGTGGTCGGCCTCGCTCTCCTGGGTGCGCGAATAGGGCAGGACGATCGCGAGCGTCGCTGCCTGCGCCGCGAGCTGGGCGTAGGCCGGACCCGTGGCGACCCCGAGAGCGGCGAGCCCGGCCTGCTCGAGCATGCCCTGCGACATCCGCTCGGCGCCGTGCCGGGCGATCGCGTGGCCGACCTCGTGGCCCAGCACGGTGGCCAGCTGGGCATCGTCCTTGGCGACCTTGAACAGGCCCGTGTACACGCCGACCTTGCCGCCCGGCAGCGCGAAGGCGTTCGGCTCGTCGTTCTGGAATACCGTGAACTGCCAGTCCCACTCGGGATGGCCGCTGACGGCGGCGATGCGCCGGCCGACCTCCTGGACCCGGCGGTTGAGCTCGGGGTCAGTCGAGACCTTCTCCTCTTTCTTGATCTGCTGATACGCCTGCAGGCCGAGCTGGGCGTCTTGCGATTCGGGCAGCAGAATCAGCTGATTGCGCCCGGTCACCGGCGCGCTCTCGCAGCCGCTGAACGCAACCCCCAGGACCAGCAGCAAGGTGCCGGCGGCCAAGCGGCTCAGCGATCGCCGCCGCGGTGTCGGTGGCCTCATCTTACGTTCCTCGCCTCGGGCCGACCCCTACACATTGGGATCGTGCTCAGCCCTTCAAAGGTAGTTGTGACCGGGCGGCACGTACAGGCCAGTGAGGCAGCTTCGCTCGACAACGTCGGCCCGATCGAAGCAAGACGACAGCTGTGCTCGCTTGGGCGCGTTCAAGTGAATTCTTCCCCAGGTTGAGAATCTCCAGCGCTTCGAGCGGCGCCAGTATCGGATATTTAAGCGGGCTATCTCGCTCAGTCGACGACGTGGTCGGCGACGTACGCGCCGCGCTGGCCCAAAGGCTTTTCCGGACCAACGGTGGTATCCTTGCGGGTCTGGTGCTCCATCTCGGCGTTGAGCTCGGCGCCCAGCAGAACGACGAACGCAGAG
>JBKPDM010000592.1:0-14233 GCA_046727895.1 Pseudomonadota bacterium
GCGATCAACGTCAACGTCGACCAGAAGGGCCTCGGCGAGCTCTGGGCCCACTGGCTGGTCGACCATATCCCGAACGGCGGCAAGATTCTCGAGGTGCGCGGCGTGCCGGGGACCTCGGTCGACCGCGATCGCCATGAAGGCATTCACGAGGTGCTCGATGCCTCCGGCAAGAAGTGGAACGTGGTCGAGGTCGTCGGCATGTGGGACGACGGCACCGCCCAGAAAGTCACCGCCGACGCCGTCGCCGTCCAGAAGAAGTTCGACGGCGTCACGGTTCAGGGCGGCTCGACCGGCACGGTGCGCGCGCTGATGGATGCCGGCCACGGCTTCGTCCCGGTCGGCGGCGAGACCGAGAACGGCTTTCGCAAGCTGTGCGGCGAGTATTCCGGCAAGGGGCTGGTCTGCTCGTCGGCCGGGACCGGCCCGGCCCAGGTCGCCGTCGCGATGAAGACCGCGATCGCGGCGCTGGAAGGCGAGGTCGTTCCCCAATCGGTCAAGCTGCCCCTGGCGATCGTCGAGGACCCCGGCTTCAAGGACGGCGAGAACTATTACTCGAGTCAGTCCGACAACTTCTTCGTCGGCAACTCCTTCCCGACCTGCGACATCAACTTCAGCGCGCAGGAGATCATGGGGCAGACCAAAGAAAATCAGTAGCTTCAGCTGAACGGTTGGGGGTCGCGGGCGTCTCCGCGGCCCCCCTTCGACCGAGGAACCGGATGGACGGCGCGCCGGTTTTCCGCATGTCCGGAGTGTCCAAGCGCTACGGCGGCGTCCATGCGCTCGAAGATGCGCAAATCGAATTTCGCCGGGGCCGCATCCATGCCGTGCTCGGCGAGAACGGGGCCGGCAAATCGACCCTGATCAAGATCATGGCCGGAGTTGTGCAACCCGATTCCGGCACCATGGAGCTGGACGGTCGACCGGTCACGTTCCGCAATCCCGTCGCCGCGACCGAGGCGGGCATCGCCTGCATCTTCCAGGAGCTCTCGCTCCTGCCCCATCTGACGGTCGCCGACAACATCTCGATCATCAATCCGCCGAAGCGCTTCGGGCTGATCGATCGTCCGGCGCAGCAACGGATCGCGGAGAAGGCCCTGGCCCGCGCCGGGGCACCGGACATTCATCCGCTCGCCCGCATCACGGACCTTCCGCTCTCCCGCCGCCAGATGGTCGAGATCGCCAAGGCGCTGGCCCGCGATCCCAAGATCCTGATCCTCGACGAAGCGACTTCGGCGCTGACCGCGAGCGACGTAGCTACGGTTTTCGCCGTGCTCAAGCAGCTCCGCGCGGACGGTCTCGCCGTCGTCTACATCTCGCATCGCATGCACGAGATCGCTGAGCTCGCCGACGAGTGCACGGTCTACCGGAACGGGCGGTACATCGCGACCTTCGAGGCCCGCACCAAGACCGACGAGGCGATCGTCGAGATGATGATCGGCCGCGAGTACAGGAGCATCTTTCCGCCGCGTCCGGCGACCAAGCACGAGGATCGCCCTGCGCTGTCGATCCGCGACCTGTCCTGGGCTGGCCGCCTCAAGGATATCAGCCTGCAGGTCCGGCCGGGCGAGATCGTCGGTCTCGGCGGTCTCGACGGGCAGGGTCAGCGCGAGCTCCTGCTCGCCTTGTTCGGGGTGCTCGTCGGCGTCACCGGTCGGATCGAGATCGACGGCGAGCAGGTGACGATGGCAAGTCCCCGCGCTGCCAAGTCGAAGCGCGTGGGCATGGCGCTGATCCCCGAGGACCGCAAGGTCGAGGGGTTGATGCTGCCGATGTCGGTGCGCGACAACCTGTCGTTCGCCGCGCTGGACCGCCTCTCACGCTTTGGCATCGTCGACCGGGCCGCCGAGCGCGGGTCGGTCGAGGAGATGATCCGTCTGCTGCAGATCAGGGTGGCCGACACGAACGCGCCCGCCAATGCCCTCTCCGGCGGCAATCAGCAGAAGGTCGTGATCGCCAAGTGGCTGATGAACCGCCCGCGCATCATTCTCCTCAACGACCCCACCCGCGGCATCGATGTCGGGACCAAGCAGGAGCTCTATCAGCTGATGCGCCGGCTGGCTGATGACGGCGCTGCGACCCTCTTCTATTCAACCGACTATGACGAGCTGATCGGACTCTGCGACCGGGTCGCCGTCATGTACGATGGCGGCATCGCGCGACTTCTGGCGGGCGCCGAGATGACCGAGAGAGCCCTGGTGGCCAGCGCGCTGAACATCGGCGCGAGCGGCGAAACGACCCCTCCCGGCGCAATGGTCGACGCGTGATTGCGTCCCGCTATTTCTTCGCGGAGCACAAGGGCACGATCGCGGCTTTCGTGACCGCCGTTGTGTTCTTCGTGGTCTACGTCTCCAACCATCCGGCCGGATTGACCGCGAGCGTGGCGAGCACCGCGGCGAACAAGGGCGTGCTCCTGGCACTTGTGGCCATGGCTCAGACGCTGCCGGTGCTCACCGCCGGGCTCGATCTGTCGGTCGGGATGGTCCTGGTTCTCGCCAACTGCATCGCTTCCGCGCTGGTCTTCGGGACCGCCCTCGAGACGGCGCTCGGCGTCATCGCGGTGCTTCTGATCGGCATCGCCTGTGGCGCGCTGAACGGCCTGATTGTCGTCTATGGTCGCCTCCAGCCGATCATCACCACATTGGCGACCGGTGCCATCTACTATGGCTTCGCGCTTCTCCTGCGACCTGTCCCCGGTGGCGATGTCAATTCCGAACTCGCCGACGCGGTGACCGGCCAGCTTCCGGGTGGCATTCCGGCCGCGCTCCTGTTCATCCTCGTGGTCGTGCTCGTTGTCTGGGTCCCGTTCCGGCGTTCGGAGCTCGGCCGGGCCGCTTACGCCGTAGGCTCATCCGAGTCCGCCGCCTACATGTCCGGGGTGTCGATCGGGAAGGCCAAAATCCTGGCTTATTCGCTCTCAGGACTGCTGGCCTCCCTGGCCGGCCTGATGCTCACTTTCATCACCTATTCGGGCGAGGCCTCGGCCGCCCTCGGCGGGACCTACACGCTGAATTCGATCGCCGCGGTCGTGATCGGCGGGACCTCGCTGTTCGGTGGATCGGGCAGCGCCGTCGGCTCGATCTTTGGCGCCTTCGCGCTGCGCACGATCGGCGATCTCATGTTCGTGTTCGATCTGGAGCCGTTCTGGCAGCCGCTGGTCCAGGGCGTCATCCTGCTGGCGGCGGTCAGTCTCGGCGCGTTCAGGCTGCTCCGGATGAGGAACCGTCTCGATGTCTTCACGTGAGGTCACGTTGAAGATGCGGGCCTCGGCGCTCGCACGCCGGGTTGATCCTGCGGTTCTCTCCGCTTTTGCCTGCATCATTGTGCTGCTGCTGGTCGGCGGCCTCTACTCGACCAGCTTCTTCTCGCCGGAATACCTCCTCCAGCAACTCCAGGTGGCCTCGTTCCTTGGCCTGGTCGCCACCGGCATGATGCTGATCATCCTCCTCGGTCACATCGATCTGTCGGTGCCCTGGGTGCTCACCGTCGGCGGCATGATGTCGACGGCAGCGGTCAGCTGGGGCGGCGCCTGGGAATACCTTGCGATCCCGTTCGGCATCTTGTGCGGCGCCGTGTTTGGTGCGGCGAACGGTATCGGCGTCGCCTACCTGCGCATCCCGGCGATGATCTTCACGCTCGGCATCAACGCCGTGGCGCAGGGCCTCATGGTGCTGCGGACCGGCGGGTTCGCGCCGCAGGACCGGGCCTCGGCGGCGATGCGCTTCATCGCCACCGACCGCATCGTGCTCGGCATTCCCATGGCCGTTCTGGTCTGGGCGATGGTCGGCGTCGCGGTCGTCTTCCTGCTCACCCGAACCAGCTTCGGCCGCGCCGTCTATGCCATCGGCAACAGCGAACGCGCCGCCTATCTGTCCGGCGCCGATACCCGGCGGGTCATCTTCCTCGCCTTCGTCATCTCCGGCGGTCTGGCCGGGTTTGCCGGCGTTCTCCTCGCCGGCTACTCGACCAACGCCTTTCAGTCGATGGGCGATCCCTATCTGCTGCCCGCGATCGCCGCCGTCGTGCTCGGCGGCACCTCGATCCTCGGCGGGCGCGGCTCCTATCTCGGCACCGTCGCCGGCGTCATTCTGATCACGCTTCTGCAGTCGATCCTGTCGGTGGTGCAGATGCCGGAGGCCGGTCGTCAGATCATCTACGGGGCAGTCATCGTCGCGATGCTCCTCCTCTACGGCCGCGGCGAACGGGTACAGGGCTAGGCGCGAAACAAGGGAGGCTGGCATGATCAGCGAGGATTTCGAGGTCATCGATCCCCGCTTCACGGCGTGCGTGCTGTTCAACGTGCGCGTCGAGAAGCTGTTCACGGGCTGCCGCTGGTCGGAAGGGCCCGCGTACTTTGCCGCCGGGCGCTACTTCGTCTGGTCGGACATTCCCAACGATCGCATGCTGCGCTGGGACGAATGCGACGGCCGGGTCAGCGTGTTCCGCCAGCCGTCCCTGAACAGCAACGGCAACACGGTCGATCGCGAGGGCCGGCTGGTCACCTGCGAGCACCGCGGCCGGCGCGTCAGCCGGACCGAGTTCGACGGCCGGATCAGCGTGCTCGCCGACCGCTGGCAGGGCAAGCGTCTGAACTCGCCGAACGACGTCGTCGTCAAGTCGGATGGCTCGATCTGGTTCACCGACCCGAGCTACGGCATCGATTGGGAATACGAGGGTGAGCGCGCGGAGAGCGAGATCGGCGCCTGTCACGTCTATCGGATCGATCCCGCGAGCGGCGAGGTCGCGGTGGTCGCCGACGACTTCGAGAAGCCGAACGGCATCGCCTTCTCGCCCGACGAGAGCCGCCTCTACGTGGCGGATACCGGGTTGTCGCACCGTCCCGACGGGCCACGCCACATCCGCGTGTTCGACGTGGCGGCCGACGGCCGGCGCCTGACCGGCGGCGCGGTGTTCGCGAACTGCGAGGCCGGCGTGTTCGACGGCTTTCGGATCGACACGGCGGGCCGGCTCTGGACCAGCACCTCCGAAGGCATCCACTGCTACCTGCCGAACGGTGAGCTGATCGGCAAGATCAGGATCCCCGAGGTGGTGGCGAACTGCACCTTCGGCGGGCCGAAGAAGAACCGGCTGTTCATCTGCGGCACGACGTCGCTCTACAGCGTGTTCGTCAACGCCAACGGCGCCCAGCGGCCGTGAGCGCCCGATCGTCCGATCGACTTTGGGCGAGCGCGTCTCTCTCGATTGAGCTCGGCGCCGGTGCGGCGCCGTCACTTCCGGGACTTGGCGAGGATCGCGGCGGCGATCTCCTGGCTCATCGCGCCGAGTGCCCGGCTCATGGCAGCGGCCACTTCGGCGTAGTCGCCTGGATCGCTCGCTGGTTCGGTGATGGTCGAGCGGCCGCTGGCGGTGACGTTCCCGGTGTCGTCCGCGAGGACGTACCAGCGGGCGTCCAGGATCGCCCGACCGCTGCCGTCGACGTCGAAGCGGTTGACGTCGACCTGGACCTGATAGGCGAACCGGATCGCGCGCTGCTGCGGCAGGACGACCACATCGTCGGTGCCGAGCAGCAGCGCGAGGTTGTCGGTCAGGACGCGGGGCACCATCGTGGCGAGCGGTTCGACCCAGTTGTCGGATTCGGCCAGGTGCGCCTGATTGGCCGCCGTGCGGGTCACGATCTGCGGGCGGTCGAGATACGCGGGGAGAACGACCGGACCAACTCCCACGGACCGACCGGCGGCGAGCCCGGCCTCATGCGGTGGCGTCGGCAGGCCCGAGAGAGTGTAGAAGCGCGTCGGCGTGCCCGACGCGCAGGCCGCGACGAGGCTCGCCGCGACCAGCGCGACACAGCAGAGCGTACGCCATTTCATGGCCCGGTCTTCCCGCGAATCAGAGCGTCCGGATTGCGTGCCAGATAGTCGGCGAACACGCGGATCGAGCGCGCCGCGCCGCTGAGCTCGCGCAGCGTCGAATTGAGATCGGAGCGCAGCTGAGAGTCCGGACCAATCAGGCCTTGCGCCGCGCTGAGGGTCGACTGGGCCTGGGTCAGCGTGGGACGGAGCTGCTGGTCGAGGCTCTTCAAGATCGCCTGAAGACTCTGCGCGCTCTCGTTCAGCCCGCGCACCGTCCCTTGAGTTTCGGGCGAAGCGACCAGGGTGTTGACGCCTTGCACCGTCTGGCGGAGCTCGGTGATCAGATCCTTGAGCGGCAGCGCAGCGAGCTCCTGCAGCACGCCGCTGACCGACGCGGTCAGCGCCTCGATCTGGGTCGGCACCGAGGGGATCAGAGGATACTTGGCCTTGTAGTCGAGCTCCGCCGGCGGCGCCTCCGGGTGGAAATCGAGCGACACGAAAAGATCCCCGGTCAGCAGATTGCCGGACTTGAGCTGCGCGCGCAGGCCCCGCTTCACGAGCGCAGCCACTACGGCATAGGGCTCGACCTTGGCAGCCTTCTCGCTCGCGAGCACACGCTGCGGCTGGATATCTAGGGTCACGGGGATGCGGACTGAATCGGTCGCCGGATCCACGACCAGGCTGACGTCGGCGACCTTGCCGACCGGGATCCCTCGGAACTCCACCGGCGCGCCCGGGCGCAGGCCGCGCACCGAGCCTTCGAAATAGACGAGGTAGGGGACCTTCTCGGTAAACTGCGCCTCACCGACGCTCGCCAGGCTGTCGTACAGCGGGAAGTCGGCGCCTGCCATCGCCTGCTCACCCGGCCTCGCGATGCTCGGTGTATCGAAAGCGATGCCGCCGGCGAGCACGGCCTGCAAGGACTGCATCTGGACGGTGACCCCATTGCCGCCGACCGAGACATCGACGCCACTCGCGCTCCAGAACCGGCTGTCTGCGCGCACCAGCTTGTCGTGGGGCGCTCTGACGAAGATCTGGAGATTCAGGCCGCGCTGGTCGTCGGCGAGAGCGTAGCTCAGCACCTGCCCGACCTCGACGTCCCGGTAGTAGACGGCCGAGCCTCGCCCGATCGATCCCAGGCGATCGGCGTGCAGCTGGTATCGGGTGCCCGGCACGTCCGAGGCGATCGGCGGCGGCTCCTCGAGGCCGGTGAAGCTCTTGCTCGGCGCGCCTTCGCCCGGTTGCATCTCGACATAGACGCCGGATAACAGGGTGCTCAGACCTGAGACCCCGCTGATTCCGATCCGTGGCCGGACAATCCAGAATTGGGTGCCCTCGGTCACGTGATCCTCGATGCTCTTGTCCATGCTCGCGGTGACCACGATGTGCGACAGGTCGTCGCTCAGCTTGGCGCCTTCGACCAGACCGATTTCGACGTCCTTGTACTTGACCCTGGTCTTGCCGGCCTCGAGGCCTTCGGCGGTCTTGAAGGTGATCGTGATGGTCGGCCCCTTCTCGCTCAGGGTCGTGTAGGCGAGCCAGATCGCGATCGCGGCCGCGACCAGCGGGATCAGCCAGACGATCGAGATGCCGCGCCGCCCGGCGACTGCGACCTCCGGCACCTCGTCCTGCTCAATTTGACCCTTGCCCAACATGACCTTGCTCCTGCGCGTCCCAGATCAGCCTGGGATCGAACGTCATGGCCGCGAACATCGTGATCACCACGACGCTGGCGAAGCACACCGCGCCGGGGCCGGGCTCGATCGTCGCGATCGAGCCGAGGCTGACCAGAGCGACCAGAATCGCGATGACGAAGATGTCGACCATCGACCAGCGGCCGACCGCCTCGGTGATGCGATAGACCAGGGTGCGGTCCCGCTGGCGCCAGGTCGACCTGCGCTGGACCGAGATCAGCAGGCAGCTGAGGGTGATCAGCTTGAGCACCGGTACGGTGATGCTGGCGAAGAACACCAACGCCGCGATCGGCCACATGCCGTGCTCGATCAGGACCCTGACCCCGCTCAGGATCGTGTCGGGGCTGCCCCGGCCGAACGAGATCAAGGTCATCACCGGCAGGACGTTGGCTGGGATGTAGAGGATGCAGGCCGCGATGATCAATGCCCAGGTGCGGGCGATGCTCTGGGGCTTACGAGGGTGCAGCGGCGCGCCGCAGCGCGGACAGCGCAGCCCATGGGCGTGACGGGGGGCTCGGACGACCTGGTCGCAGTCGTGGCAGCCGAGCAGAGTCCCGCTCTCCCGGAGCGGCAGGCTGGCCCGCGCCTGGGCGCCGAGCGTCGCCCACACCTTACGCGGATCGAGCGCCGCCTCGGCGGCCACCATGGTCACGATCAGGGCGGCGAACGAGTACACCGCGACGCCGAGCTCGATCCGCGCAAGGTCGATCAGTTTGACGTAGGCGACGATGATGCCGAGCAGATAGACCTCCATCATCGCCCAGGGGTGCAGCACCTCGATGAAGCGAAAGACGCGCGCGAGCCCGGGCGGCCGGCGACCGAAGCGGAGCGGCACCAGGACGTAGAGGTTGCCGAGCAGTTTGACGAGCGGCACGAGAGACCCGACGACGAACACCAGCAGGGCGAGCGGCCACATCCCCTGTTTGTAGAGCTCGACCACACCGGTCAGCAGCGTGCTGACCTGCTCCCGACCCTCGAGCTTGAAGGTCAGGAACGGAAAGGTGCTCGCCAGCACGTACAGGATCAGCGCCGCGATCGTCAGCATCAGCACGCGCTCGAGGCTGTCGCGCCGCTCGCGATAGAGGACCGCGCCGCAGCGCGTGCACTTCGCCGCACGACCATCGGGCAGCTCGCGCATGCGGTGGATCAGACCGCATTCGTGACAGGCGATGATCGGGGCGCTGGGCTCAGACGGAGCGTTTTCGTTCATGGCGGTGCGCTCGGCGCTGCGGTCGCCTGCCAGGTTTGAGCGAGATCGGTGGCTTCGAAGCCTAGCGGCATTCAAGCTCGAGATATAGTGCCGCGGCCCTGCGGCCGCCCGTCGGGCCGATCAGCGTCGCCCGGCCATTCCCGATCGCGCTCTTCATTGCCCGCTAACGCCAGCCTATTAGGGTCGGGCATTCACGGCCGCCTGTCGGAGGAGCGATGGTCGAGCAATCGAGGCCTGCGTGGCTCTGGCGTTCCGCCCAGATCGCCTGCGCGACGCTGGTCGTCCTCTGCGTCTGCGCGGCGGCGCAGGCGGCCACGGTCGAGCCGCTTTACGGCAAGGGGCTGCTCTGGCGGGTCGAGCAGACCGGGCTCCGCCCAAGCTACCTGTTCGGCACCTTGCACTCGAGCGACCCGCGCGTGACGCGTCTGCCCGAACCGGTCGCGGCGGTTTTCGGCAACGCCACCAGCCTGACCATCGAAGTGGTCCGGACCCCGGCGGTCGAGGCCGAGCTGCTGCACGCGCGACTGCTCGAGCGGGGCGACAATCTCGCGGCGCTGGTCGGTCCGGAGCGGTTCGAGCGGGTCAAGGAGGTCGGTGCCCGCTATGGCCTCGCCGAGGCCCAGCTGCGGCAGTTCAAGCCCTGGGCGCTGATGACGCTGTTCAGTGTTCCGCCGGCCGAGCTTCTTGGCCGCAGGAGCAGCGCGGCGCTGCCCCTGGACTGGATGCTGCAGGAGCGCGCCGAGCAGCGTGGAATTCCGGTCTACGGGCTGGAGAGCGCGGCCGAGCAGATTGGCCTGTTCGACGAGCTCGGGGCGGAGGCGCAGATTGCCTTGCTCGATGACGCCATCACCCAGAACCCGCGGGTCGACTGGTGGTGGCAGTCGTTCCGCGACGCCTATCTGGCGCGCGACGTGAGCGCGATCTTCAGCCTGATGACCGGGCAGATGGCGGCCGACGACGACGAGCTCGGCCGCCGGTTCATGCGACGCGCGGTCGACGAGCGCAACCTGCGCATGGTCGAGCGCATGGCGAGCCGGCTCGCCGAAGGCGACGCCTTCATCGCGGTCGGCAGCCTGCACCTTCCGGGCGAGCAGGGCCTGCTCAACCTTCTTGCCCAGCGCGGCTACCGCGTGACGCGGGTCTACTGAGCGCGGCCTGCCGGGGGGCGAAGCTCAAAAGCGCGTCATGGCGCGCTCGACCTTGGCAAGAAAGCGCTGGCGCGTCGCCGCGGTCGAAACGTTCATGTGGTAGTGGGCGAGGTAGAGGACCTTCGCGCCCGGGCGGATCTGAAAGCGGAGCAGGCGGGTCACCAGCTTGCGCGGCGGATCGCCCATGACGAAGGCGACCCAGCGCGGCCGGCCGTAGGTCGCGATCGCGCCGAGCCTGCGGATGTGGCGGAGGTTCGAGGTGAGGCTGCCATCGGCGCTCTGATGGAAGCTCACGCCCGGCAGGAACACCCGGTCGAAGAAGCCCTTGAGCATCGCCGGCGGGCCGAACATCCAGACTGGAAAGCAGAGGACCAGCGCTTCGGCGGCGAGCAGCCGCTCGACGTAGGGCTGCACCGGCGCCCGGTTGAGCGCCGTGTCGTGATAGGCGATGCGCTCCTCGCGCGAGAGTGTGGGGCAGAAGCCCTCGGCGTAGAGGTCGCAGTCATCGACCTGGTGCCCCGCCCGCTCGAGCGCCGCGCGGGCGGTTCGATGCAGGACGGCCTGGTAGCTGTCCTCGACCGGATGGCTGAACAGCAGAAGGACCCGCATCGGCCGCCGCCGGCGGCGTCTCAGGCCTTCGTCCAGTGCTCGCCGAGCGGCCCCGCGGCGCCGTAGACCGGATCGGCGGCCGGCAGCGGCACCCGCGCGATGTTCTCGAGCGCCCGCGGCCGCTCCTCAGGCTTGCCGGTGCAGAGGTCGAAGCGCGCCCCGCCCGGATAGGCCCCGACCACCAGGAGGTCGCCGCTGGCGCCGAGATTCTGGTGGCCGACTCCGGCCGGGATCACCACCACGTCGCCCGCCCGCACCATGAGCACCGCGCCGTTCGCGCCGCCGAAGCGTACCTTCGCCTCGCCGCGGGCGATGCCGAGCACCTCGTGCGCCGTGCTGTGGTAGTGCGGGAAGGGGTAGATACCGTTTCGCCAGGAGCCTGACCAGCCGTTCTTGGCGAAGATCTTTTCGAAGATTGCTGCGGGATCGGCCCCGGCGACCTCGACCGCCCCCGGATAGACCAGGAACGGCAACTTCGGATTGTTCGGGATCGTGCCGTCGTCCTCGAACCGAAGCGCCTCGACCTCGACCCGGCGGATGGCATCCGCAGGCGTACCCGGATTTCTCGTTGCCCCCGCCATCGCTCGCTCCCTCGCTCCCTGCACCCCCGGGCAAGCTTAGGCCAGGCGGGGCGGCCCGGACAGACCCTGCGTGCGATCGGTCGGTCGAAGCGGCGACCGATCCTATCCCGAACCTACGATCCCAGGAATTGCGAAGTCGGTTCGGACCACCAGCCCGAGCGATTTCCTGGACCCCGCGGACGATGCGATCAGCGGGCACCTCGTGCCGGGCGCATCTCTGCCATGGTGTGACGTCGTTCATAGCGCTCCGTAGAGGTTTTGTGTTCCGGATCGTCCAGGGGACATAGGGTCACCTCTGGGGGCGTATTTGAAAGGAGCGGTCAATGGCTCGGATCTTCATCTCGTACAACCGCGCTTCGTCGGAGGCGGTCGAAGCCCTCGCTGGCGATCTGCTGGCCGCAGGTCACCAGGTATGGTTCGACCGTTCGATTACCGGCGGGCACCAGTGGTGGAATGAAATCCTCGAGAACATCCGGCAATGCGACCTGCTGATCTTTGCCCTCTCGCGCGAGTCTGTGCAGTCGCATGCCTGCCAGGAGGAGCTGGACTATGCGAGCCGGCTCGAGAAGGCCGTCCTGCCCCTCCTGGTAGCGGACGGAGTTCAAACCAGTCTCCTGCCGCGACGGCTCGGCGAGATTCAGTTCATCGACTACCGGAGTCCCGATCGGCGCGCCGCGCTGGCGCTGGCCAGGGCAATCAACGGCGTGCGGCCGCCGCCACCCCTGCCCGATCCGCTGCCCGAGCCGCCGCCGGTGCCGATGTCCTATCTGAATGACCTCAGAGATCAGGTCGATGGCGCGGCGAAGTTGAGCTTTCAGGAGCAGGCCGCCCTGCTGTTCGAGCTGAAGGGGCAACTGGAGGAGAGTGACGCGCGCGAGGCGGTGCTGGACCTGCTGCACCGGATGCGGCGACGTGACGACCTCCTGGCCCGCCTGGCCGGCGAGATCGATGCCATATTGGCCGACGCCACGGCGCCTCTGTCCGAGCGGAAAGCAGGTCCGAAAGCAGCGCCGGCGGCCGAGGAAGCTCCGGCTGCGCGCCCAGTAGCGGCGGAGACGTTGGCGACGGAGCCTTCGGCCATCGTCTCGAGCTCGGCTCGAACCGGCAGCGAAACGGACGAGATCGCGCGCATCCTGCTGCGAATCGTCCAGCACCGGGAAAGCTGGATGCTCGGCAATGATCCCCAAAACCACGTCCGACTCGACCCGCTCCTTGCCGACGGCGAGAGCGCGATCAGCGCCACTTTGACCTGCCGCGACAACGTCTGGGGCAAGAAGGCCGGAACGCTGAAGGAACATGGTTGGCGCATGAACGACGGTACCAAGGCGGCGATCGCCGGCGGCGCTGGCGCCGCCATCCTCTACGCGACCTCCGGACTCGGCGCGGTCGCGCTGCTGAGCAAGAAAGTTCGCGACTATGTCCTGACGCTGGAGGGGAAACGGACTTGGCATCCGGGCACGGGGGCGCGCGAGCTGATCATTGTGGCCGAGGAGCTGTGGGACACGCTGCAGACGATCACGCCCGAGCTCAAGATCGTCCCGATGAAGCAGCTCTCACCGTCGGAGAAAGGCAAAGTCTCTTACGCTTCGAGCTAGCTCGACTCTGGCGACGGAGTCGGTCCCAGGCAGGCGAGCGGGGGCGTTGAGGCCTGGCGCGACGTTTCACGCGGCGTCGTGGAAGATGATGCCGAGGGTGTAGCGCTCGCCCGCGCGGAGGCGGCTCACGCCATGACGCATGGCGAGGCGATAGAAGCCGCGCGTGCCGCGCGCCGGCCGGAAATTCACAGCGAAGATCACCGCTTCGCCCTGGGCGAGCGGCACGACCTCGACCCGCGACTGGGCGCGCGGCTGCTGCTCGGTCAGGACGAACTCGCCGCCTTCGAAATCGCGCCCGGGCCGGCTCAACAGGATCGCCATCTGGAGCGGGAAATGCAGCTCGCCGTAGAGATCCTGGTGCAGGCGGTTGTAGTCCCCGGGGCCGTATTTCAGGAGCAGCGGCGTCGGCCGGGTCTGGCCGGCTTGGTGACAGACCTCGAGGAATGCATCGAGGTCGCCCGGATAGCGCGTGCCGAGGCCGAGCGCCTCCTGCCACCGGTTGGCGATCGGGACGAGGCGCGGGTAGACCAGCCGGCGGAGCTCGGCCACGATCTCCGGCAGCGGTCGTGCGAAATATTGATACTCGCCCTCGCCGAAAGCGTGCCGGCGCATGACGATGCGGCTGCGAAAGCGCGCTGCCTCGCTGTACATCTCGGCGACCGTCCGGCATTCCTCCGCCGTCAGCAGCGCGCCCGGGGTCGCATGACCGAGCGCGTCGAGCTGCTTCTCGACCCGGCGCCAGTCGACGCGCTCGATCCGCTCGCCGAGCGCAGGCGCATCGATCCGTCTCGCGTTGGCTGCAGTTGCCATGTATCCCCCCGCTGCAATCGCCGAGCGCAGCTCATGTCGGCGATGGCGCGAGGTTACGAAGGCCGAAGCGCCACCGCATCCCGAATCTTGCTCTTGCGCGGTGTGTCAGTCCGCCCGCAGGGCTTCCAGGGCTGACCAGTCCAGCTCGACGCCGTGGCCCGGCCGCTCGGGCGCGATCGCCTTGCCGTCTTCGATGCGGAGCGGCTCGGCCATGAAGCGCTCCAGGCCAAAGCCGTGAACCTCGAGGTACGATGCGTTCGGCACCGCGGCCAGGAGATGGACGTGCAGGTCGTGCACGCCGTGCGAGGTGACGGGCAGATTGGCCGCTTCGGCGAGGTGCGCGACCTTGAGCCAGACCGAGATGCCGCCGCAGTTCGAGAGATCCGGCTCCGGGAAGGAGACGCCGCCCGCCTCGATCATGGACTGGAACTCGTAAATCGTGTGCAGGTTCTCGCCGGTCGCGACCGGCAGCCCGCCCTCGCGCGCGATCCGGACGTGGCCCTTGATGTCGTCCGGAATGGTCGGCTCCTCGAGCCAGTAGACCTGATGCCCGGCCAGGGCGCGCGCTGCCCGGATCGCCAGGTCCGCGCTCCAGCGCATGTTGGCATCGACCATCAGCGGGACGTCGGGCCCGAGCAGAGCGCGCATCGCCGCGACGCGCTCGACGTCCTCGGACAGGCGCGCGCGGCCGACCTTCATCTTGATCGCTCGGAAGCCCTTCTCGAGGTTGTCCTCGGTCTGGCGGAGCAGCCGATCGAGCGGGAACTCCAGGTCGATGC
>JBKPDM010000593.1:0-6472 GCA_046727895.1 Pseudomonadota bacterium
GGTAGCCGAACAGGACCGCGAGCAGGGCGACCTCGAGTGCCAGGAGCGCGGTGCGGAAGAACATCGGCAGGTAAATCTCGTCCTCGAAGAAGCGGATGTAGTTGCCAAGGGTCGGCTCATAGATGATCGTGGCGCCCTCGACGCGGAAAAAACTGTAGGACAGGAACGAGAGGACCGGCAGAACGATGAACACAACCGGGAGGCCGTACGCGAGCAGCGTCAGGCCTGCGCGCCAGAGGTGCAGGCGCGGCCAAGCGGAGGGCAGGGGGCCCGGCATCATCGGCAGCCGGTCCCGACCGGGGCCGGCCCATCCTTTCGGAGAATCTGCTATGCGCTCGCCTTCCACGTCGAGGGCCACCTTTATCCTGAGGTCCACAACGGCTCCCCTTGACGATCGACCGAGTGGCGTTCGGCTAACCATCCGTCAAGCATTCACCGCCAAAGGTGGGAATGCCCATTGGGCCATGCGACCGTGGGGAATCCGTTCCCCCACCCGGTGACCGGAACGGATTCCCACGGTCGCATGGACCGTCCGAACAAATAGTCAACAGGCAATCGTTAAGATTGCGCTCCCATCCCGACAATCCATCCTCGCGTCTGATCAGCCCGCAGCCAGACGCGCCGGTTCGTGGTCGGGCGAGTCAGCCGGGCAGGTTATACCCCCAGATCGTGGACTGCGGATCAAGCCAGAAGGCGATCTTGTCGCTCGCCGTGCTGCTCGAAAAAAAAGGTCGAGGTCCTGCAACACCCGCGGTAAGGGGCCGCCGGTTGATCGGCGCGTCCGCGATGTCCTGCCCGTCGAGCAAGGATCGAACCCGGCGCACGCCCGGGGTCTTCCGAGCCGATCCCGATCACCAACTCGTCCTCGCCGATCGCGTCGCAGAATTTTCCGATGCCGCGTCCGGCCGGGGAGACCGAGCACCGTCACCGAGGTTGCCCGCGAAGGCGCCCGGCCATCCTGGCTGGAAAGGGACGGTCTGCCCGCCGGGCTTAGTTAGGGGGTCGCCTTGACCTCGTTCCAGAGATCGGCCCGCCGGGTCGGATTCTCGAGCGCCTCGAGCCAGATCAGCTTGTCGTCGGCGCCGGCGCTGGCGAACGGCGTCACGGTGTTGCCGAAGCCGGTCCGCTCCGACAGCGCGCCGCTGATCTCGGGCTGCAAGGTGAAGTTGACCCAGGCTTCGGCCAGCTCCTTGTCGCGCACGCCCTTGGTCAACGCCCAGGTGTCGAGCCAGGCAAGCGCGCCCTCCTTCGGATTGATGTACTTGATGTGCGCGCCCGCATCCTGCATCGCCTTGACCTGCTGCTGACCGTAATTGGCCCAGATCAGCGCAACGTCGTTGTTGTTGTAGAGCTGGAGCGCCTCGTCAGGGGTCGTGTAGAAGGTGAGCACGTTATGTTTGAGATCGATCAATTTCGCCTTGATCTTCTCGAGCTGATCGTCGCTGAGGTGGAACGGGTCCTCGACGCCCATGGTCAGCGCGGTGAACGAGAAGTTGTGCTCGCCGTTGTCGTAGGCCAGCACGCGCCCCTTGTACTGCGGGTCCCAGAGCACCTCCATCGAGGTGGGCGCAGGGTGGACCTTGTCGGTATCGTAGATCAGGCCGATCGAATCGAAGGCATAGGGAATCGAATAGACCTTGCCATCACGCATCACGCCGGTGACCTTGCTGAGGTCCTGAAAGCGGGGCAGGGTCTTCTTCTGATTGGGAATCAGGCTGAGATCGTGGGGCGTGACCAGCCCGGCGTCGATGTAGCGCTGCAGCTGCGCCGTATTGATCGCGAAGACATCGAAATCCTCGCCCTCACTGCCCTTGATCTTGGCCCAGATCTCGTCGTCGGTGCCGACGAAGACCACGCTGACGTCGGCATCGTACTGCTTCTCGAACGCCTGCACCCAGTCGGGATCGGCATAGCCTTCCCAGGCCAGCACCCGGAGCTGCTTGGCGGCAAAGGCCGGCTGGGCGAAGGCGACGGCGGCCGCGAGGCCGGCCACCCCGAACAGGAGCCGTCTGGTCTTCTGCATGATCACTGCCTCCCTTGTTTGCATGTCCCTGCCCGACCATCGGACGGGACATGATGCCAGCATTGCCCGCGCCGGGATCACCCCTGCCAGGCGCGCGGCGGCCGGCGCCAGGATGGCGGCTAAACCCAGCCCGCGTCTACGATGAAGTTCTGCGACGTGCACATCCGGCTGTCGTCGGCCGCGAGAAACAGCACCATGCGGGCGAGATCGGGCGGAAAGAGGCGCCCCCGCAGGCACTGGCTCGCGTCGATCAGCTGCTCGCCCTCGGGCGTGACCCAGAGATCGAGCTGGCGCCGGGTCATGACCCAGCCGGGCACGACGCAGTTGACCCGGATGTTCTCGGGGCCGAGCTCGCGCGCGAGCCCCCGGGTCAGGCCGTTGATCGCCGACTTCGCGATGACATAGGCCGCGCAGTCGCGCTCGCCGATCATCCAGCTGACCGAGCCGAAATTGATGATCGAGCCGCCGCCCGCATCCCGCATCTGCGGCCGCACCGCCTGCGCGGCGAAGAACTGATGGCGCAGATTGACCGCCATCCGGTCGTCCCAGTAGTCGACCGTGACGTCCTCGAGCCGGTGGCGATCGTCGTTGGCGGCGTTGTTGACCAGGACGCGAATCGGCCCATCGGCAGCACCGGTCGAGGCGACGGCCGCCCGCAGCGGCTCGATGTCGCGGAGATCGCAGGCGATGAAGCGAGGCCGCGGATGCCCCCGCGCCGCAATGGTCTCGAGCAGCGCCGCGGAGGCCTCTTCGGCGATGTCGACGAAGGTGACCCTCGCGCCCTGGGCGCAGAAATGCTCGACCACGCTCGCCCCGATGCCCGACCCGCCGCCGGTCACGAAGACCACCCGGCCCTCGAGGCTCGGATATCTGGCGTCCTCGGGGTTCATCCCACGCTCCCTGCCGCGCGTGCTCCGGCGCTCGCCCGCGACGCGATCTGGCCCATCGGCGTTGCCGCCCGGCATCGCCCGCGTGCCCGGGCCAAGCGGCGCCGCGAGTTCTCGAAACCGTGCCAGCGGCTCCGCGGCCTGTCAACGTCGGCTACCGGCCGGGCCCGCGTCTGCGCACGGACGCTCCGCACTCCCGCCGGGACCGGTAATCGTAGTCAAGAACAGCGGAAATTGATCCTCGCGATCCGCCACCAGACCATTGAACGTTGGTCACAACACGCGCGAAATCTGTCGAATGTATCATGGCGCCTCCACGCTATCATCTCTTGACACGACTTCGGATTGATCCGGATTGATAAGTAAACCGCGGGTCCATGCGACATGGATGGCGCATAAATGCGCCCAAATGGCGCAGAAGTGACGCATGTTCTGCTTGTCGCCCGCGATTCTCAAGCCAATCAGCATCAACTCAATCCACCGGCTTTGCGCCGAATATCAGAGAAATGCCAATGCCGCGGAATCCCTGGATTCTTCGGCTGGCGACATCCTCCAGCGATTGATCCTAACGTTGAGTTGACTGGAGGATCAATGCGCCAGAGGCTACACTTCTGCGCCTTCGCGCGCTCGTGCGCCGGCCCGATGCGCGCTATGTTCATCGGACCGCGCCGCGTGATCCCTCCTCGCCGGCCCGACGGCAATCTTCCCTCTCTGGCAAGGGCCACCCGCTCGGCAGGCTTGACATCGTGTACACAGACGTGTATCTCAGGTGTCGATGGACGGCTTCGAATGGGATGAGGAGAAGCGGCGGCGCAACCTCGAGGACCACGGTGTCGACTTTCGCCTCGCGGCGCGCATTTTCCTCAACACCGTCACCGAAGCCCGGGACGAGCGAGGCGGCTACGACGAACCGAGGTATCGCCCGCTGGGTCGGGTCGGCAACGAGTATTTTGTCGTGGCCCACACTTGGCGGAGCGGCATCCGCCGCCTGATCAGCGCATGGAAGGTGGGACCGGATGGCAGAAGGAGATATGAAGCGCTACTCAGCCGAGGAGTTCGAGCGGATGGCCGCCCGCGGTGACTACGTGCCGACCCGCGCCGACGCGCCGCAGATCGAGCTGGACGAGGACTTCTGGCGCCACGCCAAGGTGGTGATCCCACCCGGCAAGGTCTCGGTTCACCTGCGCGTCGATACCGACGTGCTGGCCTGGTTCAAGGCCCAGGGCCGCGGCCACCTCACCCGCATGAACGCGGTCCTGCGCGCCTACATGGAGGCGCACAAGCGCGAGGTCCGGTAGCCGGCGCTCTGCCTGCAACCAGGTGGGGCATGCTCGAATGCAAGACCTGACCCTGGAGGCAGGGAGCGGCGGAGCCCGCGGGTCGTCCGCCCGATTCCGCTCCGCCAAGCGTCCGATGACGGGTAGAGGCGTTGTGCGGGCCGACCCGTCAATTCTGGGCGGCCCCGTGCGCGTCGTGCGCATCGTCGCGCACCAGCTCGTCGAGCCGCTGACACGCGAGCGATATGAACTCGACGTTTGTGGCATCCAACTCGGTCAGAACCTTAGCAAACTTCGCGACGTCGCCGCTCGACTGGGCCCGTTCGAGCTGCTGGCGCTTCTTCTGCCAAAGCTTAGACATCGCGGCGAGGCGCTCTCGTGCGCTATCGCCGAAATCGGCGGGCAGGGCCCTGTCGTCGCTGACACCGCGGTTCTGAGCCTCGATCTCGATGAGTCTGATCTTCTCCCATACTGACGCGAGGCCGCCTCCCGCGGGCGCCTTGTCGCCATTTCGCTGCCGATCTGGCATCCGCGCCTGATGCTCGACAAAGTCTTGCAGGCGATCGACCTCACGATACGGGTCGATGACCTCCCAGCGAAAGCGGTGTGCGAGATTCAACGCGGTGAAAATCCGCGCGACACTCTTGTCACGAACGTCGGTCTGGCTACTCCCCGCAACCTGAACAAAGTCGATGTAGAAGGTCGCGCTCTTGTCAGCGGAAATGTTGATCTGGCTAAGTACGGGATGATAATTTCGATCATCGGCCGGAGCGCGAAAGATCGTGTAAATCGGCGCTATCTTCCTACGCCTCACCGATGATAAACACGCCTCACACACGACTGGCCAGAACCGATCATTCAAGCGTGCTTGAAGCTCCGGCTGGTCGGCAAGCGCGCTTTGGAACTCAGGCCAACCAAATTCGGCATCGCCTAAGTTGAATAGCGAGAGCGCGGTTGATCTTTGTAATATCCTCGATCCCTCGGGAAAGCAAGATGCTTTGATATCGTCCAGTTCGGGAATCTGCAATATAAACCTGCTACTCGGGCCGATAGTGTGCACCGCCAAGCGTCCCACAGCCTCAATTATGGTCTCACGTGCTTCAGTTCTGGCTTCATCATCTTCGTAGGCAAAGTGTCGATTGATTGGAGTTATACCAGGATACGGGGGCATACCGAACATATCTACGAAAAGCTGCTTAAAATCATCTGGCTCACTAGGTGTTGAAACATGACATTTAACAGATTGGTATTTCTTTAGTTGATCCGGTAGATCAACATTGGATGGATGTAATACAACGATCCGTTTGGCATCTGGATACATCATACCACGAAACAATCCCGCTTCATGATTGCACCATGACCACGTCATTTGTGCCGGAAAACAACAAAATGAACCAATCAGAATCATACATCTGTTGCTCAATACGATCCTGCCAACTATCGCCCTTTTCTATAGTTTCTGACATAAAGACGGTAGTTTTGCCGCGGCGCATTAGGACCTTCTGTATTTGATCTGCCGCAGCGAAATCGTGGTGCTTGTGACTCAAGAACACATTGATCTCATTGCCACGTTCACGAACCCGCTGAGCTCTTGCGTCCTTGATCATAGAAAGGATTTGGGGGGAAAGGGAGATGGCTGCTTCAGATAACACGTTTGTCATTTTGTGTTACTCCTGATGGCGCTCCGCGCCGCTGGGCGCATGCGGTTGGGTATGAGCTCGGTTGTTCGGCTGTAGGCTGGCACGAATGGCAGTTTCAGACAGTGAACCAGTTCACACCCTGAAGTAGTCCGGCCGGCGCCGGGGCTCGCGTCATGGACCGGCGCTACCCCGCCGCCCGCCATCTCCACCAGCGCCCAGTTCTGGATGAGCCGGCAGAGCCGCTGCGGTCCCGTGGCCACCGGGCGCGACCAAGACGGCATCGCCGCCAAATCGACCGCGCCGCGCATGATCCCGGTGGGCGGCCCTACCGGAATGTCACCTCTGGCAGGCGTCACCCGCGATCCGGCACGCTCTACCTGACCCTCCGGAAGTACTCCGGTCGTAGTCGGCCGTGCTCCGGGCCCCACGGCGCCCCGAAGCGGCGGCAGCCAAGAAGGTTGAGAAGATAAGCTCATTCTGGCTCGAGGCCTATCTTGCGCGTGAGCTGGACGAAGCGGGGATCAGAATGCAGACTCTCGAACATTGGAAATACTTTCAGCCAAAGCAAGAAAGGAGTGTGCGAGCGGTCCTCATACTCTTCTTGCAGCGCTTCGATCGCTCTGTCGTTGTCGCCGAGTCCGATAT
>JBKPDM010000594.1:0-13076 GCA_046727895.1 Pseudomonadota bacterium
GCTTCGATTAGCGCACGCAACGAGAGCGGGGGTGGCAGATGGCACTCCTGGCACAATTGTCTTATACTGACTGAGCTACCTACGATTTTCCCGGTACTACGAAGGCTCAACATAGCATTTTGCCCCTGTGAACGCTTAGCATAACATGCTGTCCCGTGCCGGTCGAACGGCAAATCATTGTAAGGCAATCAAAATGGGAATTAGTCCTTGCCCTTCTGCGAGCGGGCGGAGCGCCTTCCCAATGACCGTGCCGAACGCCTTGAGCGGATCATCCACCTTCATCGCATGTCCCCGCGTAGGGGCGGTCGTCAGCAAATCCCCCACTTCAATCGCGCCATATTGGGCGTCGACCTTACAGAACGCCTTGCCTAGCAGCGCGATCGGTTGCCGCGTACGATCCGACTGCTGCTTGTCCAGAACAATACTCGGCTTGTAGCCCCCAGCGCCGGAAACCACGCCCGCCACTCGCTTGTCGTAAGCAAGCTGGCTTGGGAACAGCGCGCCGTCTTCGCCAAGGACCATCACCGTTCCGGGTTCAGCGGATACACCAAGGCCGATATTGAAATCCTCGGCGCAATCCGCGTTGGTGAGCCGAATGTCGCCGGTTACTTCAACATCTCCTTGAAAAATCGCTGCAGTACCTTTGCTGGAAGCTACTAGACCCACACCAGTGTTGCTCACGGCCTTCACACCAACGCCGTCGCCCTTGTGTTCGCCCCAAACACCGGCACCGGTACCGGCCGTTTCCCCATACACGCCAACCCACTTAGTGCTTATACCAGCTACACCTGTGCCACCAGCGATATTCGTACCGAATACGCCAAATCCGCCTGTCGTGCTTTCGCTTATTCCTTCGACACCGTTCCAGGTTTTGCCCTCTCCGCGAACACCAACACCGCCCTCTGCTCGAACACCCCAAAGTTCGCCCTGGCCAAGCACGCCGAGGGAATTCTCACCCTTGGCTGTGCCCGTTATCGCAATGCTGTTTGGCCCGGCGGCGGTTTCGTTGATAGCCATTTGAGGTCCTCCTGATTCGCATCAAGCAGTCTGTGCCCGATGAAACGGACAATCATTGCAAGGCAATCAGGACGGGAATGAGTCCTTGCCCATCCGGCAACGGCCGGAGCGCCTTCCCGATCACCGCGCCGAACGCCTTGAGCGGATCATCCGCCTTCATCGCATGCCCCGGCGTGGGGGCGGTCGTCAGCAGATCCCCCACCTTGCTGCGACTGCTGCAGCGGGCCCACGATGGCCTCTTGCGAGTGAGCTGAATGTCTGACATTTCGTCGATCTCTCGCTCTGGGCCATATCGCGGAAGAGCGCCATAAACCTATCGCCCGACCGCCGCACATAGACCGATTTGACCAAGCTGCCGAGCCCGGGAGCGGCGGTCAGCTCTTTACAGTTGACAAAAGTCGGCTGAGCCAAATCAGGAGTCTGTGAAGTACTTCACACCTTGTCTTAAATTTTTCGGCCTTAGCCATCACGGTGTTCCTGAAGGCCCGAGATCCCATCGACACCGGTTGCTTGCCGCCCTCACCCGGGAGGTGTGCGCCGCCTGTTTCCCAGGATGGAGCCCCTTTCTTCGCGCTCGGCCACGTCACCGCGGCCCGCGCATCACCTCCAGCAGGCCGGCCTGATCCATTATGCCCGCTGCCACATCACCATCCTCAACCGCAAAGGGCTGGAGGCGGCGGTCTGCGAATGTTACCCGGCGGTCCAAGGACGAGTTCGATCGGTTGGTCGCCCGAGGCCACGTCCTGCTCTCAAGTCGGCCGGCCGTCGCCGTTCCGCCGGGTTGGCGGGACCCGCGGGGTCGTGATAGGCAGAGCGGGCGATCGGACCAAGCCCACTCCCAAAGGATGTCGTCGCTCGCTACGAAGCAGCCCTGACATCATCCCCTTTGAAGCGGCTGCCGCCCTTCCCGACACCATGTCTGCGGAGTGAGGGCAGGATTCTGAAAGGTCGTTAAGACCATCTCAGCCTCTTCCTCCGACAATGCCGCCCGGGCGCCAGGGCTTGCGCCGTGGTCCAGCACTGGCCGGGTGTGCGGAGGACAGCGTGCGATGGGCATGCGGCGGCTAAAGGTGCCCCGTCGGATCGGGCGACCTCGCACGATGCGTGTCCTGCCTGCGCTCGCCATTGCCCAGGCGATGCTGGCGCTCGTCGGCTGCAGCCCACACTACCAGACGTTTACCTCGTATACCCCGCCGGCGACCGACACCGGCCGGCAATGTGTCAGCCAGTGCCTGGACACACGACGTGCCTGCCGTAGTGAGGGCGACCAGCAGCTCGAGCAGTGCCGCGTCGGCGCCCAGCGGGACGCACTGGCCGAGACCGTGCTGCGTCAGGCCGCCTATCAGATGGACCGGCAGCAGCATACGGAGGGTAAGACTGAGGCGCCCCCGAGCCGCTCGGCCGTCGTTCAGCCGAACTACCGGCGTTGCGATCAGCAGGCGGGCAATCTGGCCGAGCAATGCAGCGCGGACTTCGACCTTTGCTATCAGAATTGTGGCGGTGCCATCACCTACTCGACGCAGTGCGTCGCCAATTGCGACTAGCAGATTTTGCGCGGAGCTTCGTCGCGCATGATCATGACCGAAATCGTGCTGCTCGGGACATTCTAACCGGCCGAGGACTACCACCAGGACTACTTCGAGGAGAACCCCCGCCAGCGCTATTGCCAGATCGTGATCGCGCCCAAGGTCGCCAAGTTCCGCAAGGAGCATCTGGCGCGGCTGAAGCGCTAGTCGGAAGCGCTGCCGCGGAAGGCGCGGCGGTGCCGATGCCGAAGCCGAGCCGCGACGAGACGCTGGTCAAGGCGCTCGTGCGCGCACCGATGGCGCCGGAAGATCGAGAGCGGGCAGGCGAAGTCGATCACAGACCTCGCGGAGCAGGAAGGGGTCACGGACGCCTACGTCTGCCGGCTACTGCCGCTCACGTGCCTGGCGCCCGACATCGTGGAAGCGATCCTGGATGGGCGACAGCCAAAGGGGCTAAGGCTGGCGGAGATGCTCGGGAATGGGCCGTTGGGGTGAGAGGAGCAGCGAGCGAGTGGGGGCTACGGTGTAAGCGATAGGCGGCGGGGGCTCGGCAGCGAATCTGGCACGGACAGGCTCGCACCTATACGCCTGGGGCTTCGAGTCCGGCCTTGCGCAGCCCGTCCATGAACTGCTCGATCAGGCTTTCGGGGACGTGGTGCAGGCGGTACGCGCCGCGCGGGTCCTTGGCGAAGGTCGGATCGAGCGCCACGGCCTTCGCGAGCGCCTCGCGTGCCGCCGTCTGGTCGCCGAGTTCGGCCTCGGACATCGCTACCGCCGCCTGGCCCACGAACATGCCCAGCTCGCCGGCCTTGCGCATGTCAGCGAGCGCCGCCTGGTAATCACCGCGGCGATAGTCATCGAACGCGAGGATCATGTAGTACCAGCCGGAGCCGACCATGCTCCGTTGCGTGGCCTGCCTGACCATGCCGATGCCCTGGTCCCAGTCGCGCGCAAACGCAAGGCGCCAGCCGCTGCGCCAACATCTCCGGATTGTTGGGATTGAGAGCTACGGCGCGGCGTTGGGCGCTTTCCGCCTCGTCGAACGCCCCGCGATAGAACTGCACAGCGGCATAGGCGCTCAGGGCCGTCACGCTGTCCGGATCGAGCTCTCGCGCGCGCTCTGCCGCTCCAAGCGCCTGATCCAGCGCCACCGGCTGCTCGTGCGACGGCCCCAAGCCATACCAGCGGTACTCGTCCATATGCGCGAACGCCAGCAAGGCCCAGCCGTCGGGGTAGCTCGGGTCGACGCGCACGGTGTCCTCGAGGCAAGCGCGGCTGGGCCCGTACAGCTCCCGGCTGAACGTCCGACGGTAGGCAAAGGTTCGCAGGACGCATTCATAGGCGGACAGGGACTCTGGGCGGTGGCGATGGAACAGGTCCGCGCTGACCTTTTGAACGATGCCATAGGGCTCGGCCAGACGCCCGGCCAGCTCGGCTGCGAGCTCCTCCTGTAAGGCAAAAACGTCCTCCGTCGTCAGCGGACGATCAAAGGTCTCCGACCAGACGTAGCGCCTGCTGCCGACCTCGATCAGTTGCACCGTCAGGCGGATCCGGTCAGGAGCGCGGACCACGCTGCCCTTGACCTCGTAGCCCACCCGGAGCTGCTGGCCGACTCCGGCGGGATCTTCCGCCCAGCGCTCGTTGCTGCTGGCTGCGTAGACCCGCAGGCCCTCGAACCGCATGAGGTCGGTGATCAGCTCCTGGGTCAAACCGCCCGCGAGCAGGCGGCCCGCTTCGGTTCCGGTCAGGTCCTCGAACGGCGCGACGACCACCGCCGGTCCCTCCAGCTTCAGGTTTGCCGCGGCCTGCGCACCCTCCTGATCCGCCGGCGCACGGACCAGCCAGAGCCAGGCGGTGGTTCCGATCACCGCCAGGACTGCGCCGAGCGCGATGGCGAGAGCGGCGCCCGTGAGCCGTCGCCACGGCCATCTTCTGTCGCCAGGCGGCAAGCGCACCGCAGCGGTCGCAGCGCCTTCATCCGCCGCCGGACGCGGGGACTGATCTGGAATTGGCTGCTCTCGCACCTCGAAGGTCGGCACGTAGCCCCCCTTCGGAATGTCGATCCTGATCGGGTCCGCTTGACCGGCGATCAGGTAGTAGCGTTCCAGGCTCCGCCGCAGCTTGGCCGCCTCGAGGCGGACGACCGGATCGTGGTGCGGATCGATCGTGGCATCGCGTCCGAACACGTCGACCGCGATGGTGAGGTCTTCAGCCGATCGGCGCGGCCGGCCAGGGTTTCCTCGACGATGTACTCGAGGAAGCGGCGGTTGCGCGCCGAAACCTCGAAACAGGAGCTCGCAAGGATGCGCTGAAGCTCCTCGCGGACACTTGCGACCTCCATCGATCCTCCTCTCCACCGGCAACGCACGGCTGAGATGCACGGCTTCCGCCATCATCTCAGCCAACCAATCCGCAACCGCACGGTCGCACAGGATATGTCGTCAAATGCCATACAATTCCCCTGGCCGCCATGGAATTGACTCAGATCAACCGGGAGCGCCCGCGGTTCGTAACCTCCCCGGAGGCTCCCCGAAGCTCCCTGACATCGCTTCGGTCCGACACGTAGGCTCAAGCCTCAAACCACGTAGGTTCCGGCCTCGAACCCCGGACTGCCAGGCGAAACCGAGGCAGGCCGCAGTTGGCGAGGCTCGATCGGGCAGAAATGGGTGATTCGCTCGAGACTCTGGCCCGCCGCTTCCCGCAGCACGCGTCGACCGTGCGTCGGCTCCAGGCGTGCGACCCGAATTTTCGCTCGATCTGCGAGGACTACGACGAGGCGCAGCGCGCGCTCGAGTACTGGGAAGCGGCCGGCCAGGCCGCGCCCGGGCGCGCCGCCGAATACCGCGAGATCCTGGAGGGGCTCGAGGCGGAGGCTCTGGCCATCCTCGAGGCGTTTCAGGGCAACTAGGAAGGGTTACGCCCCATGAGCGAGATCAGGCACGGCATCGTTCAATCGATCATGGCACTGGCCGTGGCCGCGGCGCTCGGCGCCTGCGCGCCGACCAAGCAGGTCGCGATGGAGAAGCCGCCGCCGGCCTCGGCCGTGCTGCCCGATCCGTCCCTGCTCCGGAAAGGCACGAGCGGCGAAGCGGACCAGGTCTACGTGAACTCCAGCGCCAAGTGGGCGTCGTACACCAAGATTATCCTGGACCCGGTGACCATCTGGACGGGCCCGGGCTCCGATATGGCCAAAGCTTCGCCCAAGGTGCAGAAGGCGCTCGCCGATTCGTTTTACACGGACCTCCACAACGCGGCGGCCAAACGCTGCCAGATGGTCACCGAGCCGTCGCCTGGCACGATGCGCTGGCACATTGCGTTGGTCGATGCGACGTCGGCGAACCCGTTCCTGAACACGCTTTCGACCTACGAGCCGCACGTCCACCTCCTGGATGTCGTCGCCGGCTACGCGTTCGACAGCGGCGTCGCGTACTGGGTCGGCGAGGCCACGGCCGAGGGCTACGCCAGGGATGCGACCACCGGCACGCTGCTCTGGGAGGGCGCGGACCAGCGCGCCGGCACCAAGGCCTGGGGCCGCAACACCTTCAACTCCTGGGACGACGTCGACAATGCCTTCAAGGCCTGGGCCGATCAGTTCGCCGAGCGGCTTGCCGAGCTGGGCGCTTGCCCGCGGTAAGAGCCTGGCGAGCGCACCCGAGGGAATCGGGCGCTACTAGCGAAGGACAGTAGGAGGTGAAAAATGATGACCGAGACCCTGACCCGCCGCCGGGCAACACTGCTGCCCGCCGTCTGCGTGCTCGCTCTGGCCCTGTTGACCAGCGCTTGCGCCAGCAACAGGCGGCGGTGGCTACCGCGACGCCGAACTTGACTGCGATCAGCACGCCGCGCGCGCTGTCATCACCATGAGCCGCTGAAGACCAGGCGTGGCGAAGCATCCCCGTGATCGGGGCGGAGGTCCCGCCCGCGACGGGAATTGCCGAGCCTAGTGGTCAATCCAAGGAAGGAGGACCGTCAATGACAGCCTTCTCGAAACGACTGCTCGGCGCCGCGATGGCGCTCGCGGTCACTGCCGCGGTGGCAGGCGTGACGCCCGCCGCGGCGCAGGAGACGAAGCCCAACATCCTGTTCATCATCGGCGACGACATCGGCTTCATGCAGCCGAGCATCTACCACCGCGGTCTGATGGTCGGGGAGACGCCCAGCATCGACCGCATCGGGCGTTAGGGCGCGATCTTCATGGACTACCTGGCCATGCAGAGCTGCACCTCCGGCCACAACGCCTTCTTCACCGGCATGTATCCGCTGCGCACCGGCATGATCCCGCCGCAGCTGCCCGGCAGCCCGTCCTGGCTGCGGAAAGGAACCCCGGCGCTCGCAGTGTTCCTGCACGATCTCGGCTACACCACCGGCGAGTTCGGCAAGAACCACCTCGGCGACCACGCCGAGGCGCTGCCGACGGCGCATGGCTTCCAGGAGTACTGGGGCTGGCTCTACCACCTGGACGCCATGGAGCAGGTGAGCTTCCCCGACATCAATAAGAGCCCGACCGAGCAGGGCGTGGCACCACCCTGCAAGAACACGCCGGTCCCCGGCCTGCCCGAGGTTCCCGGCGCGGTCGACCCGGCCACGACGACCTGTCTGACGCCGCCGCGCCCGATCATCTGGTGCAAATCGTCCGACGGCACGCAGGCGAACCAGTCCTGCCAGGACGAGGGGCCGATGACTCTGGAGCGCTCGAAGACGGTCGACGAGGAGACCTCCGCCAAGGTCGTGGACTTCCTCAACCGCAACGACCCCAAGAAGACCGGCAAGCCGTTCTTCGTCTGGTACAACCCCGCGCGCATGCACGTCACCACCATGCTGCCGGACAAGTATCTGGCCATGCTGGGTGAGCAGGGCGGCAAGGATTGGGGCATCCAGGAAGCCGGCATCAAGCAGATGGACGATAATATCGGCGTCGTCCTCGACAAGCTGTCGGCGATGGGCCAGCTCGACAACACCATCGTCGTCTTCACCACCGACAACGGCGCCGAGATGATGACCTTTCCCGACGGCGGCGTGACCCCCTTCAAAGGCCAGAAGGGCGAGGCCTGGGAAGGCGGCTACCGCTCCCCGCTGGTCATCCGCTGGCCCGGCCACATCGAGCCTGGCACGATCAAGAACCAGATGTTCGCAGCCCTGGACTGGCTGCCGACCCTCGTCGACATCGCCGGCGGGCCCAAGGGTGACGGGCTGAGGAAGCAGATCGAGGCAGGCCAGTACCCCGGCATCGTCAAGACGACGCTGGATGGCTTCGACCAGCGCGACTACCTCGAGGGCAAGTCGGAAAAGTCGGCGCGTGACCACTTCTTCTACTTCTCGGGGGCGACGCCGTCCGCGGTGCGCTACAAGAACTGGAAGATGTACTACACGATGTCGGAGCCTGGCGGGGTCGGCTGGCTCCTGCCCCTCACCTCGTTCCACTTTACCCTGGTCCAGAACATCAAGCGCGACCCCTTCGAGCAGGCAGTCAACCCGACGGACAACAAGTCGGCGATGAGCTTTGGCGGTTCATTGACCGCTCCGAGCACCGCTTACATCTACACCTGGAATATCCTGCCGATCGGCCAGCAGTTGTGGGAGAAGGAGCTCGAGTCGTATCAGAAGTTCCCGCCCCTGCAGGCTCCGGAGACTTACAACCTCTCCGGCATCCTGGATGCGATGAAGAAGGGTGCTCACGCCAGCGACTAGCCTCTTCGGGGCACGCGATTATCAACGTGCGGGCGCTCCGGCAACGGGGCGCCCCCCCGGGCGGGGTGAAGCATCAGCCCCGTGATCGAGGCGGAGGTCCGCCCGCGATCACGGGAATTGCCAAGCTTAGTGGTCAACCCAAGGAGAGGACCGTAGATGACAGCCTTCTCGCAACGACTGCTCGGCGCCACAATGTCGCTCGCAGTCACTGCCGTGGTGGCGGGCGCGCCGCCCGCCTCGGCGCAGGAGAAGCGACCGAACGTCGTCATCCTGATGACCGACGACACCGGCTGGAACGATTTCGGCGCCTATGGTGGCGGCGCGAACCTCGGCCATCCGACCCCGAACGTCGATCAGGTCGCCCGGGAAGGCGCCGTGTTCACCTCCTGGTACGGCCAGGCCAGTTGCACGGCGGGCCGCGCCTCGTTGATGACCGGGCGCATCCCCATCCGTTCGGCCCTCTCGGTGGTGGTGGTGCCTGCCGACCCGAACGGCCTGACGAAGTCCACGCCGACGATCGCCGAGTTCTTCCAGAAGAACGGCTATGGCACGTACTTTTCGGGCAAATGGCATCTGGGCGATCAGCCCAAGTTCTACCCGATCGAACATGGCTTCGACGAGATGAAGGAGTTTGCCGCCTACTATCCGGGCGTCTATACGTACGACGATACGGATAACTTCGCCCATCCGTGGTTCCCGAAATTCAACGCCGCCTACTGGGACGAGTACCAGAAGATCGTCAATCTGTACGAGTGGGAAGGCACCGCCGGCAAACCGGCGACCAAGGTCGCCCGCATCGACTACGACTACCTGCACGAGTTCGATGTGCGCCAGGCCGATTCGGCGGTCGCGTACATCAAGCAGCACGCCAAGGACGCCAAGCCGTTCTTCATGGATGTGAACTTCATGAATATGCACAATCCGAACATCCCGGCCAAGGCGTTCATTGGCAAGTCACACCTCGGCAATTACTCCGATGCGATGCTGGAACTGGATTCCAACATCGGCAAGGTGATGGACGCCATCCGGGCCGAGGCTCCCAACACCATCGTCGTCATCACCGCCGACAATGGCGCGTGGCAGGATGCGTGGCCGGACGCCGGCGCCGTTCCGTTCCGCGGTGAGAAGGGCTCACCGTTCGAGGGCGGCTTCCGCGTGCCCGGCATCATGTGGGCACCCGGCAAGATTCCGGCCGGCGCGCGCTATGGCGAAATGATGTCGCACATCGACCTGTGGGCGACGCTGGCGACGATGGTCGGCCTCACCCCGCCGCCCCATGGCGCATGGCAGGACAACGACGGCAAGCCGATCTACTTCGACAGCATCGACAACAGCGCCTACATCATGGGCAAGGCGCGGCACTCGGCGCGCACCACGTGGATCTATGTCAACGGCGAGAACTTCGCCGGCGCTCGTGCCGACATCGGCGACGATCCCGAGAACCCCGACCTCCGGATCGCCTGGAAATACCTGTATACCGCCAAGGACACCTGGCTCGGCCCACAACAGAATCTCGGTGCCATCGGCTCGACCTACAATCTCACCATGGACCCGTTCGAGAAATACGACATGACGTTCAACGGTGCGGTGAGCGTGCGCATGCCGACCACCTCGCCCGGACGCTATGCCGGCTATGACAATGGCTGGGCCCTTTCGTTGATGGCGGTGCCGATCGGCGAGTTCGACAAATCCATCGTGGATTTCCCGAACATCAAGCGCTTCCCCGGCGGCGCCTCGAACGACATGAACCCGAACCTTCAGAATCCGGCAAACCCCCTGCCTCTGATCGATGTCCATCAACTCGTGAAGACCATCGGCGCGGGCGACTAGTGGGTTAGTTGGAATGTGAAACACGCGGGCCGTCTCTCATGAGGCGGCCCGTTCACAGCCTACCAGGTGGCCCGCAGATGCAAGCATGACCGATCGGCCAGCAGCTGTGGGAGAAGGAGCTCGAGACGTTCAAGGAGGTCCCGCCGCCGCAGGCCCCGGAGAGCTACAACCTCACGGGGATCTTGGACCAGATGAAGAAGGGCGGTCACGCCAGCGACTAAATAACTGCAACAGACGGGCATGATGTCGCGCGGCGGCGCGCTCCGGCAACGGGGCGCCCGCTTTCCCTCCAAAGCCACGCGGGGAAGGAGGCTTGCCAATGATCGCGCCGCTGCCGGTAGCGCGCCGATCGGTGACGCGTGGTTCGGGCGCCGCGCTCGCGGCGGCGCTCGCGGCGGGGACCAGGCCATCTCGTCCCGACCGTCGCCCGCCTCAACCACACATGTCGAGAGATACGAGGAACCTTTTCGGGCTCGCCCGCTCGCGGGGGGATGGATACCCTCAGATCGATGGACAAGACAGGAGCCGGGGCTCGCGCGGGCGCGCGTGGGATAAATTCGAACGAGGCGATGCTCGAAATCGTCGACCGATGGCCGATGCGACAGGTGGCGCATATTTGCGTCACTTCTGCGGCCGAAAAGACGCTGAAATCGCCACTTTTGGACAGCTTTTTGGCCGAAAATCGGTGGTCGAATCGCCACGACGGCGAAAAAAGCCTGGTGACACAAATGGTTAGGCGGAGTCTGCAGATGCTACAAAAGTGACGCATTGTGGCGCATACCGTCCACTTCCCTGTCCGGCCGGAAATTCGCGGAAATTCCGGAAATTCGTTCTTTCAGACCGGAGATTCATGAATCCTTGACGGCAAGGCCGAGGAGGACGGTCAGTCAGCCTATGCCCACGCTCACCGGCCCTCCCCCTCGCCCCCCGCGATTCGCGGCCAGGGATTCCCACGGTCGCATGGCGCGGCGCTCCGGGGCGGCCTTGGTAGCCGCCCCTGGGAGCCAGCCGCGAAAATCTGCTATCTTGCTGGCGGTCCTCCGGCCGCCCCTGGCAGATAGCGCCGATGCGGACGGCGGTGGGGGAGTGGCGGCCCTGGATCGCATGGATGTGCTCGTGAGCGTGTGAAATAATTCTGTGGAATTTCCGGAGAGAGCCAAAGCTGCCCAAACGGGCCGACCAACCTCGGATGCGAAGGTGGCGCATTTTTGCGTCACTTTTGCGTCACTCTTGCGGCTCAAAGACGCTGGAATCACCCCTTTTCGACAACTTTTTGGCCCAAGATCAGCGGTCGAATCGCCGCCAGGGCCAGCCAGATCGGGGCGGGCTTTCGCGCCTCAAAGGCCGAGCGTCGGTTCGGAGCCAATCATCCCGCAGACGTGGTCCAACACTGCCCCGCCGGCTTTCCCCCTTCCAGTCCACCTGCCCACCCCCGCCCGCCTCCCCTTGCCGCCCGGCGATTCGCGGTGACGGATTCCCATGGCGCGGCGCTCCGGGGCGGCCTTGGTGGCCGACCCTGGGAGCCAGCCGCGAAGATCTGGGTCGGATCGTCCGACCTCCGCGGGAGCGCGTGCGAAAAATTCGGTGGAATTTCCGAAGCGGACGAGGCGCTGCCCGAAAGGGTCGACCGATGGCCGATGCGACAGGTGGCGCATTTTTGCGTCACTTTGCGTCACTCTTGTGGCCGAAAAGACGCCGAAATCGCCGCTTTTCGAGCCCTTTTTGGCCGAAAATCGGTGGTCGAATCGCCAAAGTGGCGAAAAAGCCCGCCGTAGCAAAGGCTTACGCCGAGTCTGCAGATGCTACAAAAGTGTAGCATTGTGGCGCATTCTGTCCACTCCGCGGCGGCCCGGGAAATTCGCGGCTATTCAAAAATCGCCGGTTATTTCTGACGCGCCGCTCGGCTGCCCGCGCCCCAGGGCGCCCTCGGGCGCCCGCCGCCGGGCGTAATTCGCCTAATTCACCACCATCGCGGGCATCGCGCCGTTTTTCCTGGTCCGGCTGCCGGGTGGACGGCCGCGGCCGCGTTTCGCCGGCGCGGGCAGCGTTGGCGCGGCCGCCTGCGCAGCCGCCCGCGTGGCGTCGGGATCGTCCGGCCGGCCGAAGTCCTGCACCAGGCGGACCGAGGGCGCACCCCGCTCGCCCGTCCGCACCATTCACCAGGCCATGTGAACCTCACCGGGCTCGGCGCCGCTTGACCCGCTCTGCCGCCCGGCGCTGACGTAGACCAGCTCGCCCGGGTGCATCAGCCCACCCGCGGCGCGGAAGTAGTCTCGCGCCAGCACCTCGGCGAGCGGATCGGTGGTGCCATAGCCCCAGATCCGGGAAGGATGCGTGCCCGGCACGAAAAAGGCCTCCTGCAGATCGGAGCGGCGAAAACCCATTGTCATCTCCCACGTGTCGTCCGCTGGTTCCGGCCTTGTGCCGGAATTGTTTCTTATGATCAAGCCTCTTGGACCGGGCCGTTCCGAAAATTGGCTGCAGCGCGCTTTGCCGGTCTTTCTGCGCCCTTGACGGGGCCGCGGCCACTTCACCCGACCGGAAATTCCGGAATTTCTCGTGTATGCTGATCGGACCGGCGAATTTCGGTCGAACCCCTCATCCCATTTTTCCCACCCGCCGGCGACCGGCCGAAGCCGATCCGTCAACGCCCTACGGATCTCGGTTTCTTGCATGCATTCCTATTCGATGGTAACATGATCTCCTCGAGGGTCGGCGCTCGCCGAGGCCGTCCACACCACAATCAAGGAACTCCCGCCCATGAGCAACGACACCACGGCCAGCGCCCGAGCGCTGACCGGCCGCCGCAACGGCGCCAGGTCGCAAGGACCTAGGACCGCCGCCGGCAAGGCCCGCACGGCGCGGAATGCGCTCAAGCACGGCCTGCGCGCGCGCCGGCTCGTGCTCCTCGACGACGAGAATGCGAGCGAGTTCCGCGCCTTTCAGGCCGCGGCACAGGCCGAGCTCGCGCCATCGGGCAGGCTCCAGAGCGAACTGGTCGCGCGCATCGTGACC
>JBKPDM010000595.1:0-2832 GCA_046727895.1 Pseudomonadota bacterium
GCATAGAGCAGGCGAAGGGGGGCCTCCGTGACGGCGGTGCTGGAAGGCTTTGGCCGGACAGCATCTACCGGCCGGCCTCTCGGCTGCGTGCCTCCAGTGATTGGCACACCTTCTCACAGCCCCGCGCCCGGCCTGCCCCGCCGAGGTGGGGACAGCTTTAGCCCGTACTCGGGCGCGGACTTCAGAGCGGGCGGCAGCCGAAAAGATTGAGGCGGACGGTGATGATGGGGAACCGGGCGATCGTTTGATGCAGCAGTGATCGCGTCTCCCGATCAGTCGCTCGTTCCGCTCGATTGTCTAATCTGGGCAATGGCATAATAATCAGAAATTCGAATCAAGACGACACGCCTCTTTCCACTTGAGGATTATCGTCACCTTACGGTAACCGTGGCCGACGCGGCACGACGACGGGAGAGGTGGCAGTAGCGCCTTCATGAGCACGTGGCCAGGATCGCATCAGGCGGGCGACCAGCCGACGCCGCCCAAGCGGGCGGCGCAGTACGTGCGCATGTCCACGGAGCACCAGCAGTATTCGACCGAAAACCAGGAGGCCGCGATCCGGAGCTACGCCGAGGCCCGGAACCTGGTCATCGTCCGCACTTACGCCGACGAGGGCAAGAGCGGGCTCAGGGTCGAGGGCCGGAACGCGCTCAAGCAGCTGATCAACGATGTCGAGACCGCCAGAGCCGACTTCGAAGCCATCCTGGTCTACGATGTCAGCCGCTGGGGGCGCTTCCAGGACGCCGACGAGAGCGCCTATTACGAGTACATCTGCCGCCGCGCCGATATCGCGGTGCATTACTGCGCCGAGCAGTTCGAGAACGACGGCAGTCCGGTCGCGACCATCGTCAAGGGCGTCAAGCGGGCGATGGCGGGCGAGTACAGCCGGGAGTTGTCAGCCAAGGTATTCGCTGGGTAGTGCCGGCTGATCGAGCTCGGCTACCGCCAGGGCGGGCCCCCCGGGTTCGGGCTGCGCCGCAGGCTCATCGACCAGCACGGGGAGCCGAAGAGCCTCCTCGGGCGCGGCGAGCAGAAGAGCCTGCAGACCGATCGCGTCGTTCTCGTGCCCGGACCGCCCGAAGAGACGGCCATCGTGCGCGAGATCTACCGGCTGTTCGTCGATGAGGGCCGGCTCAAGCGCGAGATCGCCGACGTCCTCAACGCGCGCGGATGCCTCACCGACCTCGGCCGGCCTTGGACCCGCGGCACCGTTCATCAGGTCCTGACCAACGAAAAGTACATCGGCAACAACCTCTACAACCGCGTCTCCTTCAAACTGAAGAAGAAGCGGGTCGCCAATCCGCCCGAGATGTGGATCCGCGCCGATGGCGCCTTCGAAGCGATCGTCGATCCGGCGGTGTTCTTCACCGCGCAGGGCATGCTGCGCGAACGTCACCGGCGGCTCTCGGACACCGATATGCTCGCACAGCTCAAGGCTCTGGTCGAGCGCCACGGCGGGCTCTCCGGGATCCTGATCGATGAGACCGAGAGCATGCCGTCGAGCGCCGCTTACCGTTCCCGCTTCGGCAGCCTTCTGCGCGCCTACCAGCTGATCGGCTACACGCCCGCGCGCGACTATCGCTACCTCGCGATCAATCGCCACCTGCGTCGGCTCCACGCCGGCGCGGTGAGCGATACCATCGGCGAGATCGAGCGGCTGGGCGGCACGGTCGAGCGAGACGCCGAGACGGACCTGCTGACCATCAATCGCGAGTTCACAACGTCGCTCGTCCTGTCCCGCTGCCGGAGCACGGATGCCGGCTCACTGCGCTGGCTGATCCGCTTCGATGCCAGCCTCTGCCCCGACATCACGCTTGCGGTGCGCATGACGCCCGACAATCAGGCGATGCTCGACTATTATCTGCTGCCGCAGCTCGACCTGCAGCCGGCACGCCTGCGCCTCGCCGACGACAACGGTCTCGGCCTCGACTGCTTCCGTTTCGCCAGCCTCGACTTCTTCTTCGGCATGGCTGAGCGCGTCAGGCTGCCGGTGGCCGCGTGATGCGGTCCGCGCGGGAGATCCGCATGATCCCGGTCGAGCGGATCAACGTTCCCAATCCCCGCGAGCGTAGCCCGCGGGTGTTCGGCGACATCGTCACCAACATCGCCCATCTCGGCCTGAAGCGGCCGATCACGGTCACCCGTCGCCGCAGGAACAATGGCGAGGAGCATTACGATCTGGTCTGCGGTCAGGGTCGCCTCGAAGCTTACCAGGCGCTGGGCCAGAGCGAGATCCCGGCGCTCGTGATCGAGGCCAGCGAAGAGGACTGCATGGTCATGAGCCTGGTCGAGAACATTGCCAGGCGCCAGCACCGCCAGATCGAGCTGGTTCAGGAGATCGGCAACCTCCGCCAGCGCGGCTACAATGAGGCCGAGATCGCGCGCAAGACCGATCTCGATGCGAAATACGTCCGCGGCCTCCTGCGCCTGCTCGATCACGGCGAGGAGCGCTTGATCCACGCTGTGGAGAACGGTCGGATCCCGATCACGGTCGCGGCGGAGATCGCCGGCACCGACGATGAGGGGGCCCAAAGCGCGCTGCGCGAAGCCTACGAGAAGAACCAACTGCGCGGCGACAAGCTGGTGGCGGCGCGGCGCCTCGTCGATCAGCGCACGCGTGGTGGCCGCCGCTTCAACAATCGCGCGGGACGCAGCAGCCGCCTGACGGCAGACTCGCTGGTGCGGGCCTTCCGCCACGAAGCCGATCGTCAGCGGCTTTTGGTCAAGAAGGCCGAGCTCACGCGCAACCGGTTGGTGTTCATCATCTCGGCGCTGCAGACCCTGCTCGCCGACGAGCATTTCGTGACCCTGCTTCGGGCCGAGGGCCTCGAC
>JBKPDM010000596.1:0-29506 GCA_046727895.1 Pseudomonadota bacterium
GAACAGCGCCGGTCCGAAGGCAATCTGATAGCTGCCCGAGGGGTGCGGGCCGATCGGCTGGTCGTGCCAGCGTCCGAGCTGGACTGCGAAGCGGCCGGCGATCGCCTCGCGCAGCTGCTCGGCCAGCGGCCTGGTGCGCGAATCGTAGTAGACGTGCGCGTGATAGCCGGTGATTGCGCCGGCGGGCTCCTGGGGCACCAGGACCATGGCGACAGCTCCCCTCGATGATCCAACCGCGGCACTTCCGGCCGGCCGCCCGATCGAATACCCTCGCGCGCCACAATAGCAGGATTTTTGGCGATGGCACCCGGCACCGAGCACGCCGTCGGACGATACTACGGGCGGACGGGGCTCGCGGAGCGGCTGCTCGCGGCCCTGCGGGCGGCCGGCAAGGACCACGATGCGCTCGTGCCGGACGATCTGGCGCCGGTCGAGGAGTTCCACGTACGCGGCCGGGAGGCGACCGCCGAGCTGGCCGAGCTGACCGAGCTGCACCCGGCGCTCGAGGTTCTCGACATCGGCTGCGGGATCGGCGGGCCGGCCCGCTATCTGGCACGGCGCTTCGGCTGCCGGGTCACCGGCATCGATCTGACCGCGGAATTCGTTCGCACCGCGACGCTGCTCGCCGAGCGGGTCGGGCTCACCGAGCGGGTGAGCTTTCGGACAGCGGACGCGCTCGACCTGCCGTTCGACGGCGCGAGCTTCGATCTCGTCTGGACGCAGCATGCTTCGATGAACATCGCCGACCGGCCGCGGCTCTACGGAGAGATGGCCCGCGTGCTGCGCGCGGGCGGCCGGCTGGTCGCCTACGACATCGTTGCCGGCTCGGGTGAGGCGTTGCATTTCCCCGTGCCCTGGGCGGACACGTCGGAGATCAGCCATCTGGTCACGGCCGAGGCCATGCGCCGCCTGCTCGAGGCCGAGGGCTTCACGGTCCAGATCTGGCGCGACGTCACTTCGCAAGGGCGCGAGTGGACGCGCGCCCGCGCCGAGCAGCTGGCGACCGCCGAGCCCGGTCCGCTCGGCCCGCAGCTCAACATGGGGCCCGACTGGCGCGCCAAGATCGGCAATCTCGCCCGCAACCTCGCCGAAGGCCGGATCGGCCTGGTCCAGGCCGTCCTCGACAAGCCGGGCTGAGCCGCGCAGCGGCCGCCGACGCCGCAAGGTCGACCGGTCGGAAGAGCCATCTCGGCATCGTGATTGGTTGCGGGCTGACCGGCGTGGCCCGAGATGCCATCCGTGTGCGACGCGGCATGACCTTGGCTGCGGCAGCCCGGAGAACGAGGATGAGGATACTGGCCAAAGCGCATCCGGTCGCATTCCTGCAGGGTCTGCTGGTCGTGGCCTTCGCCTTGCTCCTCGCAATCGCCGTCGATGCCCGGTCGGCTAGCGCCGGCGGCGTCGATCAAGGCCGGTCTCGCCGGCTGATCCGTCCGCCGCGCTCGCGCGTATCTACAACGCCTCCCTGAAATCTTGGCCGCCGGGCGCCCGGCGGCCCTTTCTTGTCATCGGTGGCTTGACCTTCCAGCGACTGGAAGGCCCATCTCCCGGTCGTGCCGTACCGAACGGAGCCCGGGAACCATGGCCGAGGCGCAGACCCTCGCTCGCGATGATTGGGACCGACGCGCGACCCCCGATGACCGCACGATCTACACCTGCCCGATGCACCCCGAGATCGAGCAGCCGGGCCCAGGCGACTGCCCGATCTGCGGCATGGCGCTCGAGCCGAAGACCGTTTCGATCGAGGAGGGGCCGAGCGCCGAATATCTCGACATGCGCCGTCGATTCTGGATCAGCGCGGTGCTGGCGGCGCCGCTGCTGATCTGGGTGATGGGCGATCACCTGCTCGGGCTCGGCCACACGATCCCGCGCCAGCTGGCGCATTGGCTGCAGCTCGCGCTCGCGACGCCGGTCGTGCTCTGGGCCGGCTCGCCCGTGTTCAGGCGCTTCGTCGCGTCGTTGCGCCGGATGAGCCCGAACATGTGGACCCTGATCGGGCTCGGCACGGGTGCGGCCTACCTCTACAGCGTGGTCGCGACCCTCGCGCCCGGTATCTTCCCGGCCGCATTCCGCGGCCCCGAGGGCCAGGTCGACGTCTATTTCGAGGCGGCGGCGGTGATCATTGCGCTGGTGCTGCTCGGACAGGTGCTCGAGATCCGCGCCCGCGAGCGCACCTCGGGCGCGATCAAGGCGCTGCTCGGTCTCGCGCCCAAGACCGCACGGCGCGTGCGCGACGACGGCTCGGACGAGGAGGTGCCGGTCGAGCAGGTGCAGGTCGGCGATCGGCTGCGGGTGCGGCCGGGCGACAAGATCCCGGTCGACGGCGAGGTGCTCGAGGGCCGCAGCACGGTCGATGAATCGATGCTGACCGGGGAGCCGTTGCCGGTTGAGAAGACCAAGGGTGATCGGGTCAGCGGCGGCACGATCAATCAATCGGGCGGCTTCGTGCTCCGCGCCGAGCGCGTCGGCAGCGAGACCATGCTCGCCCAGATCGTCCAGATGGTCGCCGATGCTCAGCGCTCGCGCGCGCCGATCCAGAGCCTGGTCGACGTGGTGGCGAGCTGGTTCGTGCCGGCGGTGGTCGCGGTCGCGATCCTTGCCTTCATCGCCTGGACGATCTTCGGCCCGCCGCCGGCCATGGCCTACGCCCTGGTCGCGGCCGTGTCGGTGCTGATCATCGCCTGCCCCTGCGCGCTCGGCCTCGCGACGCCGATGTCGATCATGGTCGGCACCGGGCGCGGCGCCCAGGCGGGCGTGCTGATCAAGAACGCCGAGGCGCTCGAGCGCTTCGCCAAGGTCGACACGCTGGTGGTCGACAAGACCGGCACCTTGACCCTGGGCAAACCGAAGGTGACCACGCTCGTGCCGGCCGAGGGCATCGACGAGAACGATCTTCTCATGCTTGCCGCCAGCCTGGAGCGGGCGAGCGAGCATCCGCTCGCGGCCGCGATCGTCGATGCGGCTACGGCGCGTGGTCTCGAATTGGTGGAGGCGAGCGACTTCGACTCGATCACCGGCGAGGGCGTGCACGGCCGGGTCGACGGGCGCGAGGTCGCCCTCGGCAATCAGCGGCTCATGGAGAGCCTGCAGGTCGATCCTGGCGCGCTGGTCGAGCGGGCCGAGAAGCAGCGAGCTGAGGGCGAGACCGTGATGTTCGTGGCCGTCGACGGCAGGATGGCGGGCCTGGTCTGCGTCGCCGATCCGATCAAGGCGACCACCCCCGGTGCGCTCGCGGCCCTCCGTGAAGAAGGCCTGCGCATCGTCATGTTGACCGGCGACAACCGGACCACAGCCGAAGCGGTGGCGAAGAAGGTCGGGATCGACGAGATCCAGGCCGAGGTCCTGCCGGAACGCAAGAACGAGGTGGTCAGGCGGCTCCGCGAGGAAGGCAAGGTCGTGGCCATGGCGGGCGACGGCATCAACGATGCTCCCGCGCTCGCCCAGGCCGACATCGGCATCGCGATGGGCACCGGCGCTGACGTCGCCATGGAGAGCGCCGGCATCACGCTCGTCAAGGGCGATCTCACCGGGCTCGTGCGCGCGCGCCGGCTGTCCGAAGCGACCATGCGCAACATCAGGCAGAACCTGTTCTTCGCGTTTGTCTACAACGCGCTTGGCGTGCCGATCGCGGCCGGCGTGCTCTATCCGTTCATCGGGCTGCTGCTCAGTCCGATCATCGCGGCGGCGGCGATGAGCCTGTCCTCGGTCTCGGTGATCGGCAACGCGCTGCGCCTGCGCACGGTCAAGCTTTGATGCGGATCAATGCGGTCCCGGGAACCGGACATAGTCTGTCCGCCCGGATCAAATCCAGGGAGTGGGGTCATGACCAAGATGCAAACAATGGTCGCGAGCCTGGCGGCGGCGCTTATGATCGGCGCGACGGGCCTGGCGACCGCCGAGGCGCATGGCGGGGACGAGGGCCCTGGCTACGGCATGGGTCCCGGCATGATGGGGCCGGGCTACTACGGTATGGGTCCCGGCATGATGGGCCCCGGCTATGGGATGGGGCCGGGCTACGGGACGGGCCCTGGACAGCAACAATGGGGCCCCGGCTATGGGATGGGTCCCGGCTATGGAATGGGTCCCGGACAGCAACAATGGCGGATGGGCCCTGGCATGATGGGCCGGGGCTACTACGGCATGGGGCCTGGTACGATGGGTCCCGGTTATGGGATGATGGGCCCCGGCTATGGCACCGGCCCCGGCTATGGCATGGGCCCCGGGATGATGGGGCCGGGCTACGGGATGGGGCCCGGACAACAGCCTTGGGCCGGCCCCCGCGTCACCCCGAGGATGGATCTGAGCACGGACGACGTCCGGTCGTACTTCGAGGGCCAGCTCGCAGCCGAGGGTAACAAGCGCCTCAAGGTCGGCAAGGTCGAGGCGCTCGACGACAACACCATCGAGGCGCAGATCGAGACCGTCGATGGCTCCCTGGTCGCGAGCTACAGGGTCGACCGGCACACGGGCGCGATCGCGCCGGCGGGCTGAGCGGATCCCTGGCGTGCGGATCGCATCCAGGCCGGGCCGCGCCTATCCCTGGTACCTTTGGCCGTTCTTCTGGAACCAAAAGCGAAAGTACGGCAAGGTGCTGGACGCCAGCCTGCTCTGGGCGCGCTCGCCCAGGCTGTTCCTGAGCGTTGCCTTGCTTTACGGCGCGCTCGATCGCAAGGGCTCGCCGCTCGAGCCAGCCCTGCGCTCGCTGCTGACCGTGCGCGTCTCCCAGATCAACCATTGCCGCTTCTGCGTCGACCTCAACTCGGCGACGCTCTTGCAGCGCGGGATCAGCGAGGCGAAGCTTTCGGCGCTCGACGACTGGCGCGCCAGCAACCTGTTCAATGTGCGCGAGCGGGTGGCCCTCGACTATGCCGAGGCGATCACGCGCTCGGGCCTCGAGGTCGACGACGCCCTGACGGCGCGCGTCGAGGAGCACTTCGACCACGACTCGATGATCGAGTTGACTGCGTTGATCGCGTTTCAGAACCTGTCGAGCAAGTTCAATGCGGCGCTCGGGGTGCCACCCCAGGGCTTCTGCCGGCTGCCGCCATCCGGCGTGCGGGCCGGTCGGACGCCCCCATCGTTGGAAGGATCAAGGTGATGAGCTACGGCTGGCGCACGGCGATCATGATCGGCGGCATGGCGCTTGGTCTGCCCGCGATGGCGCAGGCGCAACAGGGCATGCCCTACTACGGCTACGGCCCGGGCATGATGTGGGAGGACGGCGGCTGGTTCCACATGCTGTTCGGCTTTCTGATGATGATCCTGTTCCTGGCGATCATCGTCGCTCTGGTCGTGTTCGGCGTCCGCTGGCTCGGCGGCGCCGAGCACTCGCCCTTCCGGCATCCGCCGGCTGCGGGCCACCGAACCGCACTCGACATCCTCAAGGAGCGGCTCGCCAAGGGCGAGATCGACGTCGCAGAGTACGAGGAGCGCAAGCGCGCGTTAGGTGAGTGAGTGGTTCGCAGCACGACTGACCGGGCCCGATGGCGCCGCGACGTCATCTGCGGCCCCGTTACATCGCTTCCTTAATGCCGCGCCGGATCAGCCACCAGTTGACAGGGTAGGCGGTGCCGAAGCCGGCAAGCATGGCGATCTGCATCATGAACCAGAACTCGACCGAGGCAACGTCGAGCGCCGCGCCGAGCAGATGCCTGAAGAGGTAGAAGTTCGCGAAGGCCATGAAGCCGTACATCCCCACCTGCCATGCGGTGAGCGAGAGCGCATCCGCCTTGATCGCCTCCTTCAGGCCCTGGCCGAGCGAAAGATCGCGCATTGGCGCGATGGTGAAGTACTGGAAGGCGATGCCGAAGGCGAACGCGAACAGATAGTCCACGACCCAGACCGCGAACATCTTCTCGGGGAACAACCATCCCCAGCCGAACCAGATGGCGACGACCGGGAAGAAAAACACCAGCCACTCGGCGCAGGCGTCACCAAGCGCGCACCGCTCCCGCAGTGCGCGGCGCCCTTGCCGACCTTGACCGGAAACGGGGTGAGCGCCTTGTGCGGCATCTCCTCGCCGCGGTTCATGGCGGCGCGCGCCTTCTCGTGCCGCGCGAGGCGCCCGTATCTGAAATAACCCCAGAGCGCCAGCAGGCTCGCGAATAGTGCCGTGACCGGCCAGACCACGTTCATGATCCACATGTGCTGCGGATGGCGGAGCACGTCGCCGAGGATGGTGAGTGCGCTGAGCGCCCCGAGCGCAAGCGACACGAGCGCGAGGATATGGAGCCAGTCGGGGATCAAGGTGCCGCGGTATCTTCCTGCGTGCTCCCGGCCTCGAGCGACGTTTGCAGCTCCAGGCGGGGGGCGCCGCGCAAAGATTTGCCAGAAGGCCGGGGGGAAGGGGGATTCTGCGCTGCGTCTATGGAAGCCAATGCCCGCGCCCGCCGATTGGTTCCATCGTGCCTCGCGAGCGAGGCAGCCATGCGCTTGACATCGGCGCCGGCTCGCATCGAGGAGAGGAGGTGATCGAGCCGTGAACATCGGAGAGGCGGCAGCGCGTTCGGGCGTGCCGCCGAAGACCATCCGCTACTACGAGGAGATCGGTCTGATTGCGCCGGCGGCCCGGTCCGCCAAAGGCTATCGGGCGTACGGCGATGCCGAGGTGCACGTGCTGCGCTTCCTTCAGCGCGCCCGCTCGCTCGGCTTCAGCGTCAAGGAATGCCGCCAGCTTCTGGACCTGTACCGGGATCCTGATCGGGCGAGCGCCAACGTCAAGGCCCTGACGCTGCGCCGGATCGCCGAAATCGACCGCAAGCTGGTCGAGCTGGCCGCGATGCGCGCGACGCTGGTCAAGCTGGCCGAAGCCTGTCGTGGCGATCAGCGGCCCGACTGCCCGATTCTCGAAGACCTGGAGGATCGCCAGGGCCGGCCGTGACCGGTCATGCCGCGTGCAGGCGAGCGGCGATTACCCGATGTGCGCCAGGCGTGGCGCCCGGGCGACGGCATACGCTTCCGGCAGGGCCGCACCCCAGAGCTTTTCGAGATCGTAGAAGCGCCGGATCTCGTCCTTGAACAGATGGACGATGACGTCGCCGGCATCGATCAGCACCCAGTCGGACTGGCCGCCGCCCTCGGCGCTCAGCCCCTTGAGGCCGACGGCCTTCAGCCGCGCGAGCATGTGCTCCGCCATGCTGGCGATGTGCCGCTGGGAGGTGCCGGTCGCGACCACCATGGCATCCGCAAGGCTGGTCTTACCGGCGAGATCGATGATGACGGGGTCGATCGCCTTGTCGTCGGCGAGCGAGGCTTGAACGAGCTGGAGCAGGTCTCGACTCGAAGGTCTGGGGACCGGATCGGTGCCTATGACGCTTCCTCCTTCCGTCCGGCTCGCCGATGCGACGCCCGCCTCTGCCGGCGTAGCGCCGTGCCCGATACCTGGTATCGGCGCAGCCGCAAGAATACCCAGGCCGGCGGGCGGCTCTCGGGCAGGACCGGCGCGGCACGCTCCGCCAGGCGCCGGTCGGCATAGGTTCGCGCCGCCCGTCCGACCGATGCCCGATAAGAATAAGGTTCCCGGTCGAACACGGCAATGGGAACCATCGCCATCAGCTGCCGCCAGCTACGCCAATGGGGCAATTGGGTCAGATTGTCGGCGCCGATCAACCAGATCAGACGAGCGCGGCCTCTTCGCTTCAACCATCGCACCGTGTCGATGGTGTAGCGGGTGCCGAGCCGGCGTTCGAGATCACTCACCACCAGGCGGCGATCGCGCCCGGCCATGGCCTCGGCCGATGCCATGCGCTTAGCGAAGTCGGCCATGTCGATTTCGCCCTTCAACGGGTTCTGCGGCGAGACCAACCACCAGACCCGATCGAGGCGGAGGCGCTTCATGGCCTCGCGGCTGATCGCGAGATGACCCTGATGGGCGGGGTTGAACGAGCCGCCGAGCAGACCGATGCGCCGCCTCGGGACCGGCTGCGGCGGCCGCTCGGCTTCGATCGGCCGGTTGATCCGGACCACCGGCCGGCGCTGGTTCATCCCGGCCGGATCTGACCGCTGCCGCGCACGACGTATTTGTAGCTGGTCAGCTGCTCGACGCCGACCGGGCCGCGGGCGTGCAGGCGTCCGGTCGCGATGCCGATCTCGGCGCCCATGCCGAACTCGCCGCCATCGGCGAACTGGGTCGAAGCGTTGTGCATCACGATGGCGCTGTCGACCTCGGCCAGGAATCGCTCCGCGACCGCCGCATCCGCGGTGACGATGCTCTCAGTGTGGTGCGAGCCGTAGCGCTCGATGTGCTCGATCGCGCCGTCGACCCCGTCGACCAGCCGGATCGAGAGGATCGCGTCGAGATACTCGGTCGACCAGTCGGTCTCGCTAGCGGGACCCACCCGCGGGTCGATCGCGCGGACATCGGCATCGCCGCGCAGTTCACAGCCTGCCGCCAGCAGATCCTCGATCACCCCCGGCAGCAGCGCCTCGGCGGCGCGGCGGTCGACCAGCAGGGTCTCGGCCGCGCCGCAGATCCCCGTCCGGCGCATCTTGGCGTTCACCGTGACTTTGCGGGCCATCTCGGGATCGGCCGCGGCATCGAGGTAGACGTGGCAGATGCCCTCCAGATGGGCGAGCACGGGAATCCGGCTCTCGCGCTGCACCCGCTCGATCAGCGAGCGACCGCCGCGCGGCACGATCACGTCGATCTGCCCGCCCATGGTCAGCATCATGCCGACCGCGGCGCGATCGGTCGTCGGCACCGCCTGGATCGCCGTCTCGGGCAGCCCGGCCTCGCTCAGGCCCGCCTGCAGGCAGGCGAGGATCGCGCGCGCGGAATGGAAGCTCTCGGAGCCGCCGCGCAGGATCGCGGCATTGCCGGCCTTGAGGCAGAGCGCGCCGGCATCGGCGGTGACGTTGGGGCGCGACTCGTAGATGATGCCGACCACGCCGAGCGGCACGCGTACGCGCGCGATGTCGAGACCGTTCGGACGGCGCCAGCGCGCGATCTCCTGGCCGACCGGATCATCGAGCCCGGCGATCGCCTCGAGTCCCGCGGCCATCGCCTCGATGCGGGCCTCGTTCAGCGCCAGCCGGTCGAGCAGCGCCGCACTGAGCCCTCTCTGGCGCGCGGCGGCCATGTCTTCGGCGTTAGCCGCCAGGATCTCGTCCCGGTGCCGGCGCAGGCTGGCCGTCGCCGCCCGCAGCGCCCGGTCCTTGGCCGCGCGCCGCGCGGTCGAGAGGGCATGCGCGGCGCTCCGGGCGCGCTCGCCGAGCACGTGCATCGCACTTTCGAGGCCAGGGTCGGTCTCGCGGTCGTGGCGCAGTGCGGTCGCCATCGCAGGTTACCTCCCGGTCTCAGTCTCGCCCGCGGCGTTCGCAACGCTACTCTAGGCCGGATGCTCCAGGGACGCTACCGTGCCGGGCAACGCGAACAGCTCGACCGGCTCGGCGAAGCCGCGGATCCGATGATCGCCGATCGCGACGAGGTCGTCGCGGACGTGGCGTGCGAACGCGGCGGTCGCCAGCAGCGGCTGGTCGAGCGCCTTGCAGAGGCCCTCGATCCGGCTGACCAGATTGACCGCCGGACCGATTACCGTGAAGTCGAGCCGCCCCTCGCCGCCGATGTTGCCGTAGACCACGCAGCCGACATGGAGAGCGACGCCGAACTCGAGCGGTCCGAGGCCCGCGGCGCCGCGGCCGTGATTGACCGTCTGCAGGGCATTGCGGGCCGCGAGCACCGCCTTCAGGGCGCGGCCGCAACTCGCCGCCGGCTCGCCTGGACCGGCGATCGGAAACACCGCCAGCAGGCCGTCGCCCATGAACTTGAGCACCTCGCCGCCGGCATCGGCAATGGCATCGACCAGCAGCTGGTAATAGCTGTCGAGGGCGGCGAGCAGCTCATCGATGCTCCAGCTCGCGGCCTTGGCGGTGAAGTCGCGCAGGTCCGCGAACAGGATCACCGCCTCGAGATCGCGCCGGTCGCCGCGGCGGATCGCGCCGTTCAGCACCTCGCGGCCCGGGCCGTGCCCGAGATAGGTGTCGAGGAGGGTGCGGGCGCTGCGCCGCCATTCGAGCAGATCCAGGACCAGCCCGAGCGGGCCGGCCAGATTGCGCAGCTCGTTGCGCTCGGTCAGGGAAAAGCCGCCAGCGGCGCGCGTCGCCCAGCTGATCGCGGTGCGCCGTCCGTCCGTCAGAGGCACGGCCATGACCAGGTACTCGCTCGCCCCCTCGGCGCGCAGCTGATCGAGAACGGGGGCCTCGAGCCGGGGCTGCGGCACGGTCAGATCGACCCGGATCTCGTCCGTGCCGAGCATGATGCGGCGGAGTGGATTCGCCCGCCAGGTCGCGGGGTCCTGGCTGCCACGCCAGTGCAGGCGGACCTCCTCGGGTGCGCGGCCGGAGCGGTACCAGACGCACTCGACGCCCTGCATCAGCGGGTGCAGCGTCGGCGTGTACTGATTGACCTGGTGGAGCGGCATGCCGCGCTGGCAGAGCCATTCGCAGAGGTCGGAGATGAGCTCGAGATGCGAGCTCGCCTGCGGGCCGCGCATCAGAAGCCGCCGGGTGGCCGGGGTCTGCCGCCAATCCTTGAGCAACGTGCCGTCTTTCGTCCGCCTCTCGCACCGGTCCGTCCGGCCGGGCTCAGAGCAGGACCAGATCGTCCCGATGGATCAACTCGTCGCGGCCACGATAGCCGAGCAGCGCCACGATCTGCTCGGTCTTCTGTCCGATAATGCGGCGCGCGTCGGCGGCGTCGTAGGCGGAGAGCCCCTTGGCGACATCCTGCCCGTCGGGATCCCGCACCAGCACCGCGTCGCCACGCTCAAACATGCCTTCGATCCCGATCACGCCCGCCGGCAACAGGCTGCTGCCGCGCCGCAGCGCGCGGGCCGCGCCGGCGTCGATCCGGAGCACGCCCATGGCGCCGAGCGAGCCCGCGATCCACTCCTTGCGCGCGCGGCGCGGGTTGGCTCGCGCCGGAAAGCGGGTGCAGGCGCCACCCGCCGCAAGGCGGGCGAGCGGATGCGGCTCGAAGCCGGGCGCGATGATCACGGCGCAGCCCGCGCGCGTCGCGATCTTGGCGGCAGCGAGCTTGCTGACCATGCCACCCGTGCCGGCAGGGCTGCCGGCACCTCCGGCCATCGCCTCGATCTCCGGCGTGATCGCGGGCACCACCTCGATCCGAACCGCCGCCGGGTCGCGCACCGGATCGCGGGTGTAGAGCCCGTCGACGTCGGACAGAAGGATCAGCTCCTCGGCGCTGGCCATGACCGCGACCCGTGCCGAGAGCCGGTCGTTGTCGCCGAAGCGGATCTCGTTGGTCGCCACCGTGTCGTTCTCGTTGACCACCGGGATGACCGCAAGCTTGAGCAGCGCCTCGATGGTCGAGCGGGCGTTGAGGTAGCGCCGGCGCTGCTCGGTATCGTCGAGCGTCAGGAGCAGTTGCGCCGTCGCCAGCCCGGACCTGGCGAGGCTCGCCTGATAGGCATGAGCCAGATTGATCTGCCCGACCGCCGCGGCGGCCTGCTTTTCCTCGAGCCGCAGCCCGCGATCGGGCAGGTTCAAGGCGGCTCGGCCGAGCGCGATCGCACCCGAGGTGACCACGATGACCTCTTCGCCCCGTCGCCGGCAGTCGGCCAGATCCTCGGCCAGCGAGTCCAGCCAGTCGAGGCGGGTCCGGCCAGCATGATCGACCAGCAGCGAGGAGCCGATCTTGACCACGCGCCGCCGCGGCCTCATGCCGGCACCTGCTCGGCCGCCATCGCCGCCGCCCGGATCGTGCGTTCCGCCGCGTCGAGGACTGCCTCGTGCCCTTGGCCCGAGACCCCCGAGGTGATGAACACCGGCCGCCCGGCTGCGCGGGACAGCGCCTCGGCTTTGTCGGTCACCGCCGCGCCGCTGAACGCATCGGCCTTGTTGAGACAGACCAGCTCGGGCCGCTCGGCCAGTTGCCGGTCGTAGTCGGCGAGTTCCCGGCGGACCGTCCGATAGGCGGTGGCGACGTCCTCGAGCGTGCCGTCGACCAGATGGATCAGGACCCGGCAGCGCTCGATGTGGCCGAGGAAGCGATCGCCGAGGCCGGCACCCCGATGGGCGCCCTCGATCAGCCCCGGAAGGTCGGCCAGGACGAAGCCGTCGTGACCCCGCGGCACGGTGCCGAGCTTGGGCTCGAGCGTCGTGAACGGGTAGTCGGCGATCTTGGGGCGGGCGCGCGAGACGGCGGCCAGAAAGGTCGACTTACCGGCGTTCGGCAGGCCGATCAGGCCGGCGTCGGCCAGAAGCTTGAGGCGCAGCCAGAGCCAGCGCTCCTCGCCCGGCTGACCGGGCGTGGCCTGGCGCGGGGCACGGTTGGTCGAGGACTTGAAGCGGGCGTTGCCGAGACCACCCGCGCCGCCCTGGGCGAGGATCACGGTCTGCCCGGGCGTCACCAGATCGGCGATCAGGGTCTCGCCGTCCTCGTCGAGGACCTGGGTCCCGAGCGGCAGCAGGAGCTCGACATCGGCCCCGTTGGCGCCGCTCCGGTCGCGCCCCATGCCGTGGCCGCCGCGCCCGGCCCGAAAGTGCTGGCGGTAGCGAAAGTCGATCAGGGTGTTCAGCTCGCCGGATGCGCGCGCAACGACGTTGCCGCCGCGGCCGCCGTCGCCGCCGTTCGGACCGCCGCGGGGGATGCGCTTCTCACGCCGGAAGCTGACGCAGCCGTCGCCGCCGTCGCCGCTCTTGACGTAGATCTTGGCCTGATCGAGGAAGCGCATCGCGCTTCGTACCCGCTCTCTGCCCGACAAAATAGGGGAATGGCCGCGGCATTCCCCTTCTCTATTCCCCTTCCGGGGTCGGGTGGCGCGCCCGGTTACTCGGCCGCGGGCTCGCTCCGAACCACCGCCACGTACGACCGGCCGCCCGGACCCGAGCGGAACCGCACCTGGCCTTCGGTCAGGGCGAACAGCGTGTGATCGCGGCCCATGCCGACGTTGCGCCCTGGGTGCCAGCGGGTGCCCCGCTGGCGGACGATGATGTTGCCGGGGACGACCTGCTCGCCGCCGAACTTCTTGACCCCGAGGCGCTTGCCGGCCGAGTCGCGACCGTTGCGCGAGCTGCCGCCAGCCTTCTTGTGCGCCATCTCGGCTCTCCTCTACGCGCGCTGCTCAGGCGAGCGCGATGTCCTGAATCCGCAGCACCGTCTGCAGCTGGCGATGGCCGTGCTTGCGCCGGTAGTTCTTGCGGCGCTTCTTCTTGAACACGATCACCTTGGGCGCCTTCGCCTGCTCCAGGACTTCGGCCCTGACCTCCGCGCCGGCGACCAGCGGCGTGCCGATCCGCGGCGCATTGGTCCCGCCCTCGCCACCGATCATCAGCACCTGATCGAAGGCGATCGACTGGCCGACCTCGCCCTCGAGCCGCTCGACCTTGATCACGTCGCCGCGCGCGACCCGGTATTGCTTGCCGCCGGTTTTGATGACTGCATACATGGCTGCGCTGAGCACACACACCCCGGCGGCAGCCGCGCTCGCCGCGACTGCCCCGCCGGTCGGGCAGGAAAGCCGGGATATTAGTCGCAATCCCCCATCTGTCAACGGGCCTGGGGCGGATGCCTTTCCCGCAGCCCGGCCCGATGGACACCTCGGGTGGGCGCCAATACAATGCCCTGGCTGGGTCGTCGGATGGCGGTCGCACCGCATGGCCGAAAACCACGTGCAACGTCGGCTTGCCGCCATTCTCGCCGGCGACGTCGTCGGCTACAGCCGGCTCATGGAGCGGGACGAGACCGGTACTCTCGCTGCCCTCAGGGCTCGACGCAGGGAGATACTGGAGCCGCTGGTTGCCAGGCATCAGGGTCGTATCTTCAAAGTCATTGGCGATGGCGTCCTGGTCGAGTTTGCCAGCGCGGTCAATGCGGTCGAGTGCGCGGTGGCGCTCCAGCAACGCATGGCGGACGCCAATCATGCCTTGCCGGCCGAGCAACGGATCGAACTGCGGATCGGCATCAACCTCGGCGACGTGGTGGTCGAAGGCGGCGATCTCTTCGGTGACGGTGTCAACGTCGCCGCTCGTTTGCAGGAGGTGGCGGAGCCCGGCGGCATTTGTGTCGCCGCCATTGTCCGAGACCAGGTTCGAGCGAAAGTGGCTTTCGGATTCGATGATCTCGGCGAGCGCCAACTGAAGAACATTGCTGCGGTCCGAGTCTATCGAACCGTGCCTACGACTTCGCCTTCTCCAGGCTCTGTGCCGATGCCTCCGCTCGACAACCATCGATTGCGGTGTTGCCGTTCACCAACATGAGTAACGATCCGGAGCAGGAGTATTTCAGCGACGGCATCACCGAAGATATCATCACCGAGCTTTCACGCTTCCGCTCCCTGTTCGTCATCGCACGCAACTCGGCATTTGCCTTCAACGGCAAGTCGATCAAAGTACAGGACATCGCACGTGAACTCGGCGTCGCCTATGTCGTCGAAGGCAGCGTCCGCCGCGCTGCAGACCGGGTCAGAATTACTGCCCAGCTAGTTGACGCTGATACCGGGAATCACCTCTGGGCTGAGCGCTATGACCGGCACATGCACGACATCTTTGCCTTGCAGGATGAGGTCGCGCGGTCGGTTGCATCAACCGTAAGCGGCAGGGTGGAAGCAGCCGGGCGCGACCGGGCCGTGCGGCTCAGCCCGAATGCGCTCAGGGCCTATGACCTCGTGCTTCGCGCCAAAGCGTTCCTGCTGAAATATACTCGGGCCGACAACCAGCAGGCGATCGCCTGCGCCGAACGCGCAGTGGAACTCGACCCGAGCAGCGCGAGAGCGCATGCGCGGACGGCATTGAGCCTCTTCTTCAACTACATGACGTGTTGGACGGCCGATCGCACGAATACGCTCGCCAAGGCGTATGAGCTCGCGCAGCGCGCCGTGGTGCTCGACGAGAGCGACAGCTTCACTCTATATTAGGGATGATTCACCTGTTCCGACGGGAGTTCGACGAAGCGCGATCGGAAATCGAAAACGCCATCGATCTGAACCCGAACGACGCCGATGCGCGCTACTACTACGGAATGTTCCTCGCTGCCACGGGAAATCCGGACGCTGGCATCCAACAGATCGACTTGAGCAAGCGGCTGAATCCGTTCGATACGCGAGGGGTGACATGGGTCAGGGGCATCGCCTGCTTCACGGCCCGCCGCTACGACGAGGCGATCGTGACATTGCGGCAGGCTCGCGATCCCGTCAATGAGGTGCGCGGCTGGCTTGCGGCAAGCTACGCCCATGCCGGACGCCTGCAAGAAGCCCGAGCTACGCTCGAGGAGTTCCTGCGGATCGCGGAAACCGACATGGCCGCCTTCCCGGGCCGCAGGCTCAAGGACTGGGAACCGTACTGGCACGGCGCATTCGAGTACCAGGACGAGAGAGATTTCGATCATCTCTTTGACGCCCTGCACAAGGCAGGGCTGCCGAAATAGAAGACGATCGGCTCGACAGGGTGAATCAGGAAGGCGGGCAGGTGGCGCCGGAGGCGCTGCCCAAAGGGCCCTCTAATCCACGAAATGGGGCTCCGGGCGGGCGTAGAGCTCCTCGTAGTGAACCAGGACCGGCTCGCCGAGCGGGCAGGGCCGGCCGGCGCGAAAGGCCCACTCGCCCCGATCGCAGTCAGCTGCCCGGATGTAGCCGTTGAGGTAGAACCGGCGGTCGCCCTCCGAACGGTTCGGTCCGGAGCCGTGGATGGTGTGCAGATGCCAGAGCGCGACGTCGCCCGGTTCGAGGCAGAGATCGACCTTAGTCGAGGGGTCGAGCCCGAGCGCAGAGAGATCGTCGTCGCTGAGTGATCGCTCCATGACCCGCCCCCGGCCCTCGAAAGCCAGCTCGCCGAGCCGGTGGCTGCCGGGCAGGATGGTCATGGCGCCGTTCTCCGGCCGATGGGGGTCGACTGCGATACCGGTCTGGACGTACGAGGTCGGTGCCGAGCGGTAGGCCTCGCGCGGTCGCCGGAAGCGGATGTCCTGATGATAGCCGAACTCGACGCCGGCCGCGCCCGGCGGCTTCCAGTGCATCTGGTTGATGATCTGCTTGAGGTCGCGGCCGAGGAGCGGTGCCAAAATCGCGAGGATCCGCGGGTCGGTCCGGTAGCGGGCGAGCGCCCGGTCGAAATAGGACGGCCACTGCACCATGCGCACGACGCGGCCGATTCGGGCATCGTCGGCGACGCGGAACAGCACGTTCTGATGGCGGAAGCTGCGCGGATGAGTCAGGCCCCGGGCGTAGACGCGATCGAAGGCTGCGGCGAGTTCCCGGACCTCGTCCGGACCGAAGACCCCCTTGACAACGGCGTAGCCGAACTCGCGGTACTGATCGAGATAGGCGCGGTCCATGAGGGGCCCCCCGAGCATGATGGCTCGAACCGGCAGCGGCCGAACCCGCTTTGGCGTAGCAGAGTGCCGTAAACAGGCTGTTGATGAAGGTGGCGTCAGCGTCGCCTCGGTGCTTCGGCCGGGCGCGCGAGCTGGCGCTCGAGCATCTCGACCTGCGCCTCGACGCTGACCGGTAGCTGCGAGGTCACCTCGAGCCGCCGGGTGCGCCTCCTTCCAGGTGCGGATTTTCTCGTCCCGCGCCCGCAACAGCTCCTCGATCTGCGGCCGGAACAGGCGCAGCATCTGCGTGAGCCAACGGTTCACCGGCCAGGAGGGCTTGCTCAGCTGGACGTCGAAGCGATCCAGCATCACCGCGACGTCGTCGGCAGCGTACCAGGTCTCGGCGGTCACCCAACGGTTGGTCGTGAACAGACCGATCGGCCAGCCGGCGCGGTCCATCGAGATCGCGATCAGGTGGCAGATCAGGTCGTGCTTAGCGGTCTTGGGCCCGAAGTCGGGCAGGGCGGCCGGCGCGACCCCTTCGGGCATGCCCCCGCCGCGCAGGAAGGTGTGGAAGTGGCCGTGCTCTCCGGGGCGATCCCTATTGTCGTGAGCGTGGTAGTACCACTGGCTGTGGCTCTCCGGATCGAACACGTCGCCTTTGGGGTAGTGGTCGAGGACATAGAACTGGCCTTCGTGCTTCAGCACCTCGCCGACCAGGTTGTCGCCGGTCTTGGCGAGGATGCGCCGCCATTGCAGCGCCTCGCGTCCGGCCGCGAGCATCGCTTCGAGGGTCGCCCGCGGCAGGTCGTCGAGCCAGGCGGGATCGTCGGGTCGGTCGGCCGCTTTGGGCAGCAGCATGATCGGACCTCCGCGCGGCGGCCACGTCAGACTCGCCACGTCTGAGTGGGGTCAACGGGCGCCTGACAGGCTCGTGAAACGCGGGCGAATCGGCGTCGCCTGCCTCCCAAGCTAGTAAACCTGCCTCCCCAGGCTACCGAAGAAGCAGAGCGGCGGCTGCGTTCGGCGCTGCACAATGCAGCCTTGTCGCCGCCGTCTGTTGTCGCGACCCGGTGGGTGCCGGCCGCGATCAACAGTGGCGCCACGAGGTTCGCTCCGAATGTTTTAGCAGTGTACTTGAAGACGAGCGGCGGCCCGACGACAGGCCACAGCGCTCCGACCAAGTGTTGCAGGATGATCACATGGTGGTTGAGCAGGTCGTGAGGAGTTCAGCAATTTGCACCCTTGACCTGCCAAGGGAGCTCGCCTAAGAAATGGCTCTCCCGACGTTAGCGAAAAATTGCCGGGCCCGAGGGCCCGGCGAGTTCATCAGGGAGGCTTAACGTCTGGGAGACGTGAGGATCATCGATCCCCAACACTTCAGGTTCGCACCTGAAGCGCGAGACCCAACTCCTCAGGGAAAGAGTTCGATCCCGCTGCAGCGAGGCAGACGCACTGCCTTGCTGCAATGCACAATATAGTTGGGGGACCCGGGCTCGGCTAGAGGCTCCACGCATGGCTGCCATGCATTTTCGCGATATCTGTGGCAAAACTACCACACCGGCTGTTCCGCCATCTTGCGCAGCAGGAAATCGCGAAACACGCTGACTCGCTTCGAGGCGCGGATCTCCTCCGGATAGACGAAATAGGCGTCGAAGGTCGGGCCCTCCAGGTGGGGCAGGATGCGGACCAGGCGGCGCGAGCTGGAACACAGATAATCGGGCAGCGAGGCCACGCCGAGACCACGTTCCGCCGCGCGCAACATGCCATAGACGTTGTTGATCGAGAACGCCGGAGCGCGCGGCGGGCGAAGGTCGCCCTCCGGACGCCCGGCGATCAGGACCCAGTTCAGGCTTGGCACCGGCGCCGGCGTCGCCTCGCTGCCGTACACGATCAGGCGCTGTCGGTCGAGGTCGTCGGCGGTCGCGAGCGGCGGTGCGGTCTCGAGGTATTCCGGCGCCGCGTAGAGGTGCGTATGCACCGCCATCAGCCGCTTCTGGATCAGATCGGGCTGGCGCGGCGGGGTCAGGCGGATCGCGATGTCGGCCTCGCGCATGCTGAGATCGAGCTCGGTATCGGCGACCAGCAGCGAGACCGTGATCTCCGGGTAGAGATCGAGAAACTCCTTGAGATGGCTGGTCAGCCAGACCGTGCCGAAGCCGACCGTGGTGTTGATCCGCAGATGCCCCGCCGGGTGGTCCTTGGCGTCGACCAGACGAGTCTCGGCGAGCGCGATGCGGGCCGCGATCTCATGCGCGGCCTCGAGCAAAATCTCGCCCTGCTCGGTCAGCACCAGACCGCGGGCGTGACGGTGGAACAGAGGCGTGCCGAGATCCTCCTCGAGCGCGCTGATCTGCCGGCTGATCGCCGACTGGCTGAGTGCCAGGGTTTCGGCGGCGCGCGTGAAGCTGCCGGCCTCGGCAACCCCAAGGAAGACCCGCACGCGATCCCAGTCGAGCATGGCTCGCGGCTCCTCAGGCGCCCGCACCGTAAGCGGCCGCCGCCGGCGCCTCGGCCTCCAGACCGGCCAGGAACTTCTCCGCCTCGAGCGCCGCCATGCAGCCGCTGCCGGCCGCGGTCACGGCCTGGCGGAAGATCTTGTCCTGCACGTCACCGGCAGCGAACACACCCGGCACGCTGGTCACGGTGCTGTCGGGGGCGGTGATCACGTAGCCCTCCCGGTCCATCTCGAGCTGCCCCTTGACCAGGCGGGTCGCCGGGTCGTGGCCGATCGCGATGAACAGGCCCTCGAGCGCGAGCTCGCTGATCTGGCCGCTCCGGACGTTGCGGAGCCGCGCCCCGCTCACCGCCGGCGGCTCGTCCTGGCCCAGGATCGCCTCGACCACGCTGTCCCAGACCACGGTGATCCTGGGATTGCGGAACAGCCGGTCCTGGAGGACCTTCTCCGCGCGCAGCTGATCACGCCGGTGGATCAGGGTCACGGCGCTCCCGATGTTGCTGAGGTAGAGGGCCTCCTCGACCGCCGTGTTGCCGCCGCCGACCACGGCGACCGGCCGGCCTCGGAAGAAGAAGCCGTCGCAGGTCGCGCAGGCCGACACGCCGTGGCCGGAAAAACGCCGCTCGCTCTCGAGACCGAGCCAGCGGGCCTGGGCGCCGGTCGCCAGGATCAGGGTCTCGGCGAGGTAGAGATCGCCCGAATCCGCCCGGCACGCGAATGGCCGGCGTGTGAGATCGACCTCGGTGATGCTGTCGAAGATCAGCTCCGCACCACAGTTGGCCGCCTGAGCCGCCATCCGCTCCATCAGCCAGGGGCCCTGAATGACCTCGGCGAAGCCGGGATAGTTCTCGACATCGGTGGTGATCGACAGCTGACCGCCCACCTCCAGTCCCTGGACCAGGATCGGCGCGAGATTGGCGCGCGCAGCATAGATCGCCGCCGTGTAGCCGGCCGGGCCCGAGCCGATGATCAATACCTTGCAGGTTCGCGTCGCTGCCATCAATCGACCTTCTGCCATGACGTCGCTGGGAAATCTAAGGCTTCGGGTCGACCGATGCCACCGCTTCGGCCGCGGCCCGGTCGATCGGCCGCGGCAAGCGCTGCCGGATGGCGTCGGCGACGGCGGCGGCCGGGTCGAGCGGCGGCGGGCAGACCGCCGGCCAGGGCGCACCCAGGGGGTGGAGATGACCCAGCCTCGTCAACAGCCCGTGCAGACGGGCGAGTTTGGCCGGAACCCCGGCGGCGGGGCGAAACAGAAACACCGGCTTGCCCAAGGCGCAGGCCTCGGTGCACATCGATGCCGAGTCGCCGGTGACGATCACCGCCTCGGCCGCGCCGAGCAGCCCGAGATAAGGGTTGTCGGCCCCGGGCGTCCAGCGGTGGAGGAGGTAAGGGGCCTCGATCGCCGCGGCGAGCGCCTGCGCTGAGGCGCTACCGGTGCGCCGGCTGGTCGTGATCAGGAGCTTGCCGCCGCGTGAGCGCGCCAGAGCGCTTGCCTGGGTGGCCAGCGCCACGGCATCGCCCGGGGTGAACGGCATCGCGCGCCGGCTGCCGCCGACCAGGCAGGCGATCCGTGGTCGCGGGAGGTCGCCAAGGCGCTTCGCCAGCGCGTTGGCCGCGCTCGCCAGGCGTTCGCGGGTGACCCGATGCGGCGCGCCGATGGTGCGGATCAGGCCCGGCCGCTCGGGCAGGTCGTCGTGGACTCGGCGTGGCCGAGGCGCTCGCCTGGCCGTTCACGATCAAGACCATCCGCTATGGAGCGCTCGCGCGGCTGCCCAACTGGCTGCTCGGCGGCACGCGGCTTGGCCTGAGCGCCGCGGCGCGCCCGGCATTGGCGCCGCCCTGGCCGGAGCTGGCTTGGTTGACGTTGCCCGGCCGGTCGTCGGCCAGAACCCAGGTCGCGGGCGGCCAGCCCATCGACCCGCCAAGCCAAATTACCCCGATGTGATCTCGCCGGGATAGGCGACTTCGAGGATCTCGAAATAGCGCGTGCCGCGGGGCGTCGACACCTCCACCGTGTCGCCGGCTTCGCGGCCGATCAGAGCCTGGCCGAGCGGCGCGCTGATCGACAACAGGCCGAGCTGGATCTCCGCCTCGTCCGGCCCGACCACCTGATAGACGACCTCCTCGTCGGTTTCCTCGTCGACCAGCTTGACCCGGGCCCCGAACTTGACCGTGGAGCCGCCCTGCTGACTGATGTCGATGATTTCGGCGCGGGCCAGCTTGTCCTCGAGCTCGAGGAGCCGCCCTTCGATGAAGCTCTGTCGCTCGCGCGCGGCGTGGTACTCGGCGTTCTCCGAGAGATCGCCGTGCTCGCGTGCCTCGGCGAGCGCCTTGATCACCGCCGGCCGCTCGGCATTCTTCAAACGCTTGAGCTCTTGCTCGAGCCGCACGTAGCCGCCCGAGGTCATCGGGATCCTGTTACTCATCTGGTGACCATCACACAGCCGAGGGGGGTTCCAGACCAACCCGCCCGGCGCCAAAAAAGCTTTGGGATGAACTATTCAATAATAGGCTTGGAGCGGCGTCACTGCAAGGTCGCGCTCGGCCAGAGCAATCAGCGCCCGGACCACCGCGCGCGCGCCGGCCACGGTCGTGTAGTAGGGAATCTTGTGGACCAAAGCGGCGCGGCGGAGCGCGTAGCTGTCGCGGATCGCCTGCTGGCCCTCGGTGGTGTTGAGGACCATGGCGATCTGGCCGTCCTTGATCCGGTCGACGATGTGCGGGCGGCCCTCGTAGACCTTGTTGATCACCTCGACCTCGAGCCCGATCGCCTGCAAATGAGCGGCCGTGCCCCGGGTCGCGAGCAGTTCGTAGCCGTGTGCGAGCAGCTGGCGGCCCAGGTCGACCATGGCGGGCTTGTCGCCATCGCGCACCGAGATGAAGACGGTGCCGCGCTCGGGCAGGTGGTTGCCGGCGCCGAGCTGGGACTTGGCGAAGGCGGCGCCAAAATCGCGATCGAGGCCCATCACCTCGCCAGTCGACTTCATCTCCGGCCCGAGCAACGAATCGACGTTGGGGAAGCGGGCAAACGGAAACACCGCTTCTTTCACTGCGACATGCTCTGGGGGGAGTTCCGACAGGTCGAAGCCGGCCAGCGCCTCGCCCGCCATGACCCGGGCGGCGATCTTGGCGATCGGCCGGCCGATCGCCTTGGCGACGAAGGGCACGGTGCGCGAGGCGCGCGGATTGACCTCGAGAATGAACACCTCGCGGTCCTTGATCGCCATCTGCACGTTCATCAGGCCGCGCACCTTGAGGGCGCGCGCCAGAGTGTCGGCCTGGCGCCGGATCTCGGCCAGGATGTCCGGCTCGAGCGAGTAGGGCGGCAGTGAGCAGGCGCTGTCGCCGGAATGGATGCCGGCCTCCTCGATGTGCTCCATGACGCCGGCGACGAACACCCGGCCGCCGTCGGCGACCACGTCGACGTCGACCTCGATCGCATCCTGCAGGTAGCGATCGATCAGGATCGGCCCGAGCTCCCGGAGCTTGCCCGCCTCGGCCATGAAGCGCTCGACCTCGGCGGCGCTGTGGACGATCCGCATGGCCTGGCCGCCGAGCACGTAAGACGGCCGCAGGACGACCGGAAAGCCGAGCCTTTCGGCCTTGCGCTGGGCCTCCGCCGGATCGGTGCAGATGGCGTTGGCCGGCTGGCGCAGGCCGAGCCGGTCGAGGAGCTTCTGGAAGCGCTCGCGGTCCTCGGCGAGATCGATCGCGTCGGGCGTGGTGCCCAGAATCGGCACGCCAGCCGCCTCGAGCGGCCGCGCCAGCTTCAGCGGCGTCTGGCCGCCCAGCTGCACGATCACCCCACACAGCTCGCCCGCGCTCGCCTCGACCCGGACGATCTCGAGCACGTCCTCGACCGTGAGCGGTTCGAAGTACAGCCGGTCCGAGGTGTCGTAGTCGGTCGAGACGGTCTCCGGATTGCAGTTGACCATGATCGTCTCGAAGCCGGCCTCAGCCAGGCCGAGGACGGCGTGCACGCAGCAATAGTCGAACTCGATGCCCTGACCGATCCGGTTCGGCCCGCCGCCGAGGATGATCACTTTGCGCCGCTCGCTCGGCCAGGCCTCGCATTCGGCCGCGGCGCCGTCAGCCAGGCCGGTCTCGTAGCAGCTGTAGAGGTAGGGCGTGCGCGCCTCGAACTCGGCGGCGCAGGTATCGATCCGCTTGAATACCGGCTCGACGCCGAGGGCGCGCCGCTTGGCCGCGACCGCGCCTTCGCCGAGGCCGCCGAGCCTGGCCAGGCGGCGGTCCGAGAAGCCCTGCGCCTTCAGCTCCAGCAGCGCCTGTCGATCGTCCGGCAGCCCGTCGCGCCGCACCCGCTCCTCAGCCGCAACCAGTGCCCGGATCTGCTCGAGAAACCAGGGATCGTAGCGACAGGCGCCGTAGATCTCATCGATCGTGAGACCGGCGCGGAAGGCCTGCGCGATCACCCGCAGCCGCTCCGGCGTCGGCCGCCCGAGCGCCGCCCGGATGGCCTCGGTCGGCCGCTCGGGATCGGCCAGGCCGTCGATCTCGATCTCATCCAGGCCGTCGAGCCCGGTCTCGAGCGAGCGCAGCGCTTTCTGCAGCGACTCGGCGAACGTCCGCCCGATCGCCATGACCTCGCCGACCGACTTCATCGAGGTGGTCAGGACCGGCTCGGTCTCGGGAAACTTCTCGAAGGTGAAGCGCGGCACCTTGGTGACCACGTAGTCGATGGTCGGCTCGAAGGAGGCCGGCGTACAGCCGGTGATGTCGTTGGTGATCTCGTCGAGCGTGTAGCCCACGGCGAGGCGCGCGGCGACCTTGGCGATCGGAAACCCGGTCGCCTTCGAGGCCAGCGCCGAGGAGCGCGAGACCCGCGGGTTCATCTCGATGATCACCATCCGGCCATCGTCGGGATTGACCGCGAACTGCACGTTCGAGCCGCCGGTGTCGACGCCGATCTCGCGCAGCACCGCGATCGCGGCGTTGCGCATGCGCTGATATTCCTTGTCGGTGAGGGTGAGCGCGGGGGCGACCGTGATGCTGTCGCCGGTGTGCACGCCCATCGGATCGACGTTCTCGATCGAGCAGACGATGATGCAGTTGTCGGCCCGATCGCGGACCACCTCCATCTCGAACTCTTTCCAGCCGAGCACCGACTCCTCGACCAGGACCTCGGTGATCGGCGAGGCGTCGAGACCGGCGGCCACGACCTGCTCGTATTCCTCGCGGTTGTAAGCGATGCCGCCGCCCCAGCCGCCCAGCGTGTAGCTCGGCCGGATGATCGCCGGCAGGCCGACCTGGTCCAGAGCATCGGCGGCCTCGGGGAGCGAGCGCACCGCGGCGCTCCTTGGCATCTCGAGGCCGATCTGCGTCATCGCCTCGCGGAACAGCTCGCGATCCTCGGCCTTGGCGATCGCCTCGCGGCTCGCGCCGATCAGCTCGACGCCGTAGCGCTCGAAGGTGCCGTCCTCGGCGAGGGTGCGCGCCATGTTGAGCGCGGTCTGGCCGCCCATGGTCGGCAGGCAGGCGTCCGGGCGCTCGCGCTCGATGATCTTGGCGACCACTTCGGGCGTGATCGGCTCGACATAGGTCGCATCGGCCAGCTCCGGATCGGTCATGATCGTGGCCGGATTCGAGTTGATCAGAATCACCCGATAGCCCTCGGCCTTCAGCGCCTTGACGGCCTGGGTGCCGGAATAGTCGAACTCACAGGCCTGACCGATCACGATCGGTCCGGCGCCGATCACCAGGATCGACGTGAGGTCGGTGCGCTTGGGCATGTCAGGTGCGCTCGATCAGCGCTATGAACCGATGGAACAGATAGGCGCTGTCCTGCGGCCCGGGCGAGGCCTCCGGGTGGTACTGGACCGAGAACACCGGCCGATCGCGCAGAGAGAGGCCCTCGAGCGAGCCGTCGAAGAGCGAGACGTGGGTCGCGTCGACCTCCGCGGGCAGGCTCTCGGGGCAGACCGCAAAGCCATGGTTCTGGCTCGTGATCTCGACCTTGCCGGTGGTCAGATCCTGGACCGGATGATTGGCGCCGTGATGACCGAACTTCATCTTCGCGGTCTCGGCACCGAGCGCCAGCGCCAGCATCTGATGGCCGAGACAGATCCCGAACAGCGGCTTGCCGCTGTCGAGCAGTTTGCGGATCTGCGGCACGGCATAGACGCCGGTCGCCGCCGGATCGCCCGGTCCGTTCGACAGGAAGATGCCGTCCGGCCGGAGTGTCAGCACGTCCTCCGCCGAGGCGCTGGCCGGGACCACGGTGACGCGCAGCCCGAGCGAGACGAGCGAGCGCAGGATGTTGAGCTTGATTCCGTAATCGAGCGCGACCACATGATGGCGTCCGCCATCGGACTCGCCATAGCCGTTCGGGTATTGCCAGCTGGTGCTCGTCCAATCGTAGCGCTGGCGACAGGACACCTCCGCAGCGAGGTCCATGCCGACCAGGCCCGGCCAGGCGCGGGCGAGTTCGGTGAGGCGGCGCCGATCGGGAGCATGCTCGGGATGAAAGCCGAGGGCCGCGGTCTGGGCGCCGGCGTCGCGCAGTCGCCGGGTCAGGCGGCGGGTGTCGATGCCGGCGATGCCGACCAGCCCCTGGCGGGCGAGCCAGCGATCGAGATGATCCACCGCGCGGTAGTTGGACGGACCGGTGACCGCGGCCCGCAGAACCAGGCCGCGGGCGTAGCAGGTCGTGGCTTCGAGGTCCTCCTCGTTGGTGCCGACGTTGCCGATGTGCGGGAAGGTGAAGGTGATCAGCTGGCCGGCGTAGGACGGATCGGTAAGGATTTCCTGGTAGCCGGTCATCGCAGTGTTGAACACCAGCTCACCGACGACTTCTCCCGGAGCACCCAGTCCCTGGCCGACAAAAACGGTGCCGTCGGCCAGCGTTAGCATGGCGGTGGCCCGGCGACGAACAGTAACGGTCATGAAAACAGCGGCTCGTATCCTGAGAGCGCGGCGAGCATCCCGGCGTCGAAGCGCCGGCGTGCTGACCTTACGCTACGGGTCGAACGGCCGTCAAGCGGCCGACCTGAAGGATAGGGCAGCGTTACTTGCGAGGCGGTAAAGGCGATGATAGGCGAAGACAGAGAGCCCGTGAGGAGTGAGCCCGTGCTGCGCGAGCAGCTGAACGAGGCGCTCAGGACCGCAACCGAAACCGACGATCGCTGCGCGATGGCGATCGTGCGCCTGATCCACGCGGCCCTCAAGGAGCGGGATCAGCAGTCGCGCGCCAACGGCCATCCGGGCGGCCTGTCCGACCAGGAGCTGATCGCCATGCTGCGTGCGATGGTGGCGCAGCGCAGCGAGAGCATCCGGCACTACGAAGAAGGCGGTCAGCTCGAGCTTGCCGCGCGGGAGGCCGAGGAGATCGAGGTGATCAAGCGCTTCCTGCCGTCGCAGTTCGACGAGCATGCCTGCGAGGAAGCGGTCGCCCGGGTGATCGCCGACCTCGGGGCGCAGAAGCTGAAGGACACCGGCCGGGTGATGAGCGAGCTGAAGAACCGCTACTCCGGCCAGATGGACTTCACCAAGGCGCGCCGCATCGTCTGCCAGCAGCTGGGCTGACCAGGCGACGCTGGCCCTCGGGTGTACCCCGGCCGAGAGCGCCATTGACGGGCCGGCACCGATCCAGCAGAAAGAAAGAAAAGTTGGGGTTGCTCAACCGGGGGCCGAATAGCGCGTGCAGCACCGGCAAGCCGCAACGGCCACTCCGTCGGCGTAGCGATGGTCGACCAGAGCGCGATCTCGCTCGACGAATTCAAAGCGCGCCTGCCGCTGGCCGAGATCGTCGCGCGCCACGTCCGGCTGACGCGCCGCGGCCGTGACCTCTGGGGCTGCTGTCCCTTCCATAATGAGAAGACGCCCTCCTTTCACGTCGTTCAGGACAAGGGCTTCTACCACTGCTTCGGCTGCGGGCAGCACGGTAACGCTATCGATTTCGTCATGGCGCTCGAAGGGCTCGATTTCGCCCAGGCGATCGCCCGGCTCGCCGAGCTTACCGGTCTGCCGGAGCCGCGGCGAAGCGGCGCGCCGGCGGTGGCGGTCGATCACGCTCTCTACGCCGCGAACGAAGCCGCGGCGCGCTGGTTCGCCGGCCGGCTCGAAAGCGCACAAGGCGCCGAGGCGGCGGCCTACCTTGCCGGACGCGGGCTGGATCGCGTCACCATCGAGCGCTTTGGCCTCGGCTACGCGCCGGGCGACCGCGCGGCGCTGAAGCGCGCGCTGCTCGCCGAGGGCTACTCCGAGCAGGCTCTGATCGAGGCGGGACTGCTGGTGGCGCCAGACGATGGCGGCGCCAGCTTCGATCGCTTCCGCCATCGGGTCATGTTCCCGATCCACGACCGGCGCGGTCGCGTGGTCGGCTTCGGCGGCCGCGCGCTCGGCGAGGCGAAAGCCAAGTATCTGAACACCCCGGAGACGGCGGCCTTCCACAAGGGCGAGCTGCTCTATGGCCTGGCGCTGGCCAGGCCGGCGGTGCGCGAGCGCACCACCGTGGTGGTCGCCGAGGGCTACATGGACGTGATCGCGCTCGCCCGGGCCGGCTTCGCCAATGCCGTGGCCCCGCTCGGCACCGCGATCACCGAAGTCCAGCTGGGGCTGCTCTGGCAGCTCGCCGACGAGCCGATCCTCTGCCTCGATGGCGACGAGGCCGGACTGCGCGCCGGCCATCGCCTGATCGAGCGGGCGCTGCCGTTGCTCAAGCCGGGCAAGTCGCTCCGCTTTGCCCTTATGCCGCGCGGCGTGGACCCCGACGACATGGTCCGCCGCTGGGGCCCTGCCAGCCTGGCGGCCAAGCTGCGTGACGCCAAGCCGCTGCTCGATTTCCTCTGGGACAGCGAGATCCGGCACAAGGTGCTCGACACGCCCGAGCGGCGGGCGGCGTTGCGTCAGCGACTGCGCGCGCTGGCTCAGAGCATCGCCGAGCGGAATCTGCGCTGGCTGTTCCAGCAGTCGGTCGAGCAGCGCTGGCAGGCGCAGTTCGGCGGGCGCGGGCGGCCCGCGACGGGAAGGCAGGCATCGATGCCCGGGCTCGCTCGGACGGTCGGCCCGGACCGGCTTGGCGCCCGGGTGACCAGCCCGGCGCGCCCCGCTGAGTGGGAGATCCTGGCGCCGGTCCTGGTTCGTCCGGAGCTGCTGCACGAGATCGAGGAGGAGCTGGCAGCGTTCGAATTCGTCGAGGTCGAACTCGGGGCGCTGCGCGAAAGTATCCTCGCCTGGTACAACGAATCGGGGCATCTTGATCTCGCTGGCCTCAACAACCACCTCTGCGAAGTCGGTTTTGCGCGCCTGATCGAGCGCTTGTCGGGCGAAGACCCCATGACGGCCTGGTACCGCCGCGATGGTCCGTCTTCGGATGAGGTGCTCGAAGGCTGGCGCGCCCGCGTTGTCCGGCAACGTCTGTTGGCGGAGCGGCGCACGATGCGCGAGGTCAACGCCGAGGCGATCGCGCAGGAGCGCGAAGAGGACGCGAGGACCTACAGTTTGGCGGTCGACCGTTTGATCAACCAGGACCCGAGGGCGCGGGTCAAGGGCGCGGACGAGCAATGACGCCGATCGCTGGGGCCGGCTGGAATGTCGATCGGGTCCGTAGCCGGCCGATTCGCCGCTCGCGTCCGGTTCGAGCAAGGGCTGAGAAGGGATAACCGCATGGCGAAGAGCGCTGTCGCGGGCGGCGTCGCCGCCGTCAAATCGTTGCCTGGCAAGGGTGTCCCGGACAGCACGATCCAGGACCTGATCGGCAGCGCGGCGAATCTCAAGAAGCTGCTGGTCCAGGCGCGCGAGCGCGGCGTGGTGACGGTCGACGAGATCAACGCGGCACTGCCGGAAGAGGAGATCTCGCCCGACCAGCTCGACGAGCTGATCGCGATGTTCGAGGACATGGGCGTCAGCGTCGGCCGCGACGACGACGCTGCCAACGGCAGCGGCGAAGCCAAGTCCGAGCTCGAAGGCGGCGACGAGGACGCCGAGGGCGGTGCGAGCCTGGAGGAGGATCTCGGCCGGACCGACGATCCGGTGCGCATGTATCTGCGCGAGATGGGCTCGATCGAGCTGCTCTCGCGCGAGGGCGAGATCGAGATCGCCAAGCGGATCGAGGCGGGGCGCAATACGGTCCTCGAGGCGCTCTGCGAAAGCCCGCTGACCATGCGCGCGATCATCAGCTGGCGCGATGCGATCGGTCAGGGCAAGGTGCTGCTGCGTGACGTGATCGACCTCGAGGCGACCTATGGCGCCGAGCCGCAGGGCGAGGACTCTGCCGAGGCCAAGTCGGCCGAGGCCAAGTCGGCCGAGGACGGCGGCTCGGAGTCGGAGGACGGCCAGTCGGAGGACGCCCGGTCGGAGGATGCCGGCGACGGCGGCGCTGAGCGCGAGGAGTCCGAAGACGAGGACGACGACTTCGAAGGTGCGCTCTCGCTCGCGGCGATGGAGGCGTCGGTGAAGGAGGGCGTCGTCGCCACTTTCGACCAGATCGCCGAGACCTACGATCGGGTGCGTACCCTCCAGGAGCAGCGGCTGGCGGCGATCCAGCGGAACGAGCCGACCGATGCCGAGCTCGATGCCCGGTACGAGCAGGCACGCGGCGAGGTGGTCGAGCTGGTCAACCAGATTCACCTCAACCCCAACCGGGTCGAGAGCTTGGTCGAGCAGCTCTACCAGGTCAACCGCCGGCTGAACGGTCTCGAGGGCAAGCTGCTGCGCCGGGCCGAGAGCTGCGCGGTCGAGCGCGAGTTGTTCCTGCGCCACTATCGCGGCAACGAGCTCGATCCCGAGTGGCCCGAGCGGATGGCCGAGCGGGGCACGGC
>JBKPDM010000597.1:0-8916 GCA_046727895.1 Pseudomonadota bacterium
ACCTGGTCGTACTGCTCGAAGGCGCGCTTGGCCTCGTACTCGACCTGGGTGGGTTGCTGGACGAGCAGTCCCCGCCGTGGCGCGTGTGTGTCCTCGAGCTGCTGGATGGCCGCGAGGCTCGCTTCGATGCCGACAGCAGACACGACGTGCAGCACCTCGTCGGCGACACGTCGGTCGATGCCGCGGCCACCGAAGCCCAGGCAGTAGCGGCCACCCGACTCGTAGTCGCCGGAGCACAGATAGCGCGCCGAGGTGCCACTCCTGCCCCAGTAACGCACTTGGAGCTTGCGGCCGCACTGCCCGCATCGAAGCAGGCCTGCGAGCAGGCCGCTTCCGCGTCGTGCCAGGGCCACGCTGTTGTCCTGGTCCCATCGGCGAGTGTTGCTCCTCATCATGCGAAGGTTCTCCTGGTAGCTGGCCCAGTCGAGGTAGCCTTCGTGATGATCGCGCAGAAAGACCCGTGCCTGCTCCGGTGCCACCGGCGAACGTTGCCTCTTCGTCAGGATCCCCTCGAGCACACGGATCTCCTGAGGGCGCCGGCCGTACACGTAGGCGCCCGCGTAGATCGGGTTGTGCAGCACGCTGCTCAGGAAGCTGTACGTCGGCAGCTGGAAGGCGATCCTGGGATTACCGCGGTACTGATTCACCGGCAGCTCGATGCGTTGATCGTGGAACCACTGGTGCGTCTGGCGGATGCTGCCCGTCGCGCGGAAGGTGCTGAACACGAGTGCGATCGCCTCCGGCACCCGCTGATTCGGATCCTTGACCAGGTTGCCGAGCGCATCGAGCACGTAACCGGGTGCGAGCGTACGGTGCAGCTCGCCCTTGCTCGCCTTGTGGTAGGTGCCCGCCAGCAGCCGCTGCCGAAGCACCCTCAGCTCGACGACGCTGAGCGTTCCCTTGATGCCGAGCACCAGTTGGTCGTCCAACGAACTGAGGTCGTAGAACCGCTCGCCGTCGCCGATCAGAGTGTCGAAGATCTGACACACCTCGCACAGACGGCACCCGTCCCGGTCGGTGCGCGACAGCCGCGATGACTCGCGGCTGATGACGATCCCGACCTCGCCCAGGGCCACGGCGGCGAGCATCCGCTCGAATCCCTCGCGCGGGGCGGCGGCCAGACCCGCGCTCGCTCCCAGGTCGTCGTCGATCACGTCCACGCGTTTCCATCCGAGCACACGCGCGCGTTCCACGAGCGCGTACAGCAGTTCGCGACTCTCGCGGTTGTGCTCGACCTGCTTCTGTGTCGACTGCCGCACATAGACGATCGCGCGGCGCGCCAGTCGGGTCGGGGTGAGCCTCGGGTCATTCCCGCGCGTCGTCATCGCCGCCCTCCTTGCCCGCGTCCCCGTCGCTCGCGCGATGGACGGCGATGATCGCCGCGGCCATCAGGTCCAGCAGCCTTCGCCGTTGCTCGGGCCGCAGCGCGATCGCGGGCGTGTTCCCGCGATCGAGCAGAATCGCCAAGCTGATCTGCTCCAAGTCGTCCTCCCTTCGCGCTCTCACGCGCACAAAGGACGATACGGCCGCGCGAATCGTGATCCTGCGCTCCGGCGACGGCGGTCGTGCGTGCGAGCACCGCGAGCGCCCGGAGTGCGGCGACGTCGAGCGTAGCGACCGGCGCAATTCGCATCGTTGCTGCGTCGGGCCGGAGCATCCACGAGGGGACCTTCAGGTTGCCCGCATCGACCCCACGAACCGTCACGGCACCGTCGTCGCGTCGTGCCTCGGCGACCACCGCGAGCGTCTGACCGGAGAGCGGATGGGAACGGGTAGTGGACAGTGACCGTGGAACGATGGGTCTTATGAGCTACTTCGCCTCAATCCACACCTCCACGTGGTCATGCTCGACGGCGCCTGGCACGAGCGGGATGGGGAGCTGGCCTTCGAGGGGCTTGGGCATCTCAAGACCAGCGAGGTGGGCGAGATGCTGGAGCGGGTCCTCCGGCGGATCGAGAGGCATCTTCGCCAGCGCGGCCTCCGTATCGACGACGACGGCGCCGAAGACAGCGGCGAGGGCGCGATCCCAAGGGCAGGCTGGCCGCCTCGGCGGTGTCCGGCCAGGCGCCGCCGGGATCCGCGCGGACCCGAGCCCGGAGCCGCGTGGGCATTTCCCCTCGCTCCGTCGGGCGAGAGTCGGGCCGGCCACCGGAAAGCATAGCCGTGGCGTCGGCTAGGGTGGGTCCGGGACGTGCAACTGCATCACGCTCCCCATCGGTTGGGACGCGTCCAGGCGTTGTAGAGCTGCGCAGCCTCGGAGTTCGCCGCGATCGCACGTCTGGCGGTAAAGGGCCTTGGCGCGGTCCACATCCTTCGGCACGCCATCGCCGGTCTCGTAGAGGCGGCCGAGATTGCCGCAGCCGAGCTCGACCGATCGAAATGGGGCATGCGCAAACTGTTCATTGGTAGGCCGGCACGGATCACCGCACCGGAGATCGAGACCAGGCTACTGTTGCCCAGCATCTCCAATCGGCAAGTAGAGGGTCATTTCGGGACGGAGCGGAGCACTCGACTCGATGACAACATTGGCAGGCACGCTCGTCGACCAAGGGGCAAGGGCGACCAAGGGGTGGCCCTCGATCGGTGGCCGCGGGTCGGGCCCGGCTGAGCGGACGTCGTTGGACGCTCGCTGCGGCCTCCGAGTTGCGCTAGAATCCCGGGCAACCAAGAAATGACATATCGCGACCACCAAGCTCCGAGGGGCAGGACCGTCCAGGCGGAGGTTGGGTGCCGCTCTCGCGCATGAGGCGAACGGCCCTGCTGCTGACCTGGTGGCTGGCCTGCGGGGCCGCCGCGGCCGAGGCCCCGCCACAGACAGCGCCGGCGCGTCACCCGGAGGCCGGCCGGCCCTTCATCCGCCACTACACCCGTAAGGAGTACCGCGCCTCGGACCAGAACTGGGCCATCGTCCAGGACGACCGCGGGGTCATGTACGTCGGCAACAGCGTCGGGGTGCTCGAGTACGACGGGGTTTCCTGGCGCTTGATCCAGGTACCCAACAAGAGCGTCATCCGCTCGCTCGCCAAGGACGACGCCGGTCGCATCTACGTGGGGGGCCTCGGCGAGGTCGGCTACCTCGCACCCGACGCCCAGGGCCAGATGCGGTTCGTCTCGCTTCTCGACAAGATTCCGGAGGCAGACCGCGCGTTCGCCGACGTCTTCCGGACGTTCGTGACCCCTCAAGGGGTGTACTTCCAGTCGCAGCGACGCCTGTTCCGCTGGGCGGACGGGCGGATGCGCGTCTGGAGTCCGATCAGCAAGTTCCACCGCGCCGGGCTGGTTGGCGGGACGCTCTACATCGGGCAGCCCGAAACCGGGCTGATGCGCATGGTCGGGGACGCTTTGGAGCCGCTCCCGGATGGACGGCGGTTCGCGGACGAGATCTTCCCGGTCATCCTGCCCCTCGACGACGGCCAGATCCTGATCGGCACGCAGGAACACGGGCTCTTCCTTCATGATGGCGCCTCGGCCCGTCCTTTTCCGACCGAGGCGGACGAGGTGCTACGCCAGGGCCTCTACCGGGGAACGGTTCTGCCCGACGGGACCCTCGCCCTGGCCACGCTCTCCGCCGGCCTGGTGATCCTCGATCGCGAGGGACACCTGGTGCTGCACCTGGCCAAGGCCGACGGGCTGATGAACGAGACGGTCCGCTTCGTTTTCGCCGACCGCCAGGGGGCCCTGTGGCTGGGGCTGGACAGCGGCATCGCCCGGGTCGAGACGCCTTCGCCGCTCTCCGTCTTCGATCTGGAAACCTCCGGGCTGCGGGGCAGCGTCTCAGCAGTCCAGCGCCACGAGGGCATCTTGTACGTGGCCACCGGCCAGGGCGTGTATCGCCTGCGCTCCCGGTCGTCGGGAGACCCGCATCGGAGTGTCTCGGCCTCGTCGCTCGCTGATTTCGTCCGCATCCCCATCACCGGAATCGGCGCCTCGACCCAGGCGTGGTGGTTTCTCTCCATGGACGATCCGGAGCGGAAACGACCGTCCCAGCTGCTGGTCGCCGTGAATGAAGGGGTCTACCGGATCCAGGGCGAGCGCGTGACCCCGGTGAAAGAGTCTGTAGGCGGGTCCTTCCAACCGAGCGTCCTCTGCCGCTCGCGCCGGGACCCAAACCGCGTGTTCGTGGGCCTGTTCGACGGTTTGGCCTCGCTGCGGCTCCGCGAGGGGAAGTGGGTCGACGAAGGCCGGGTGGCGGGAATCCCCGATGAGGTCCGTACCATCGCCGAGGCCGAGGACGGCAGGCTGTGGCTTGGGACCACGGTCCGGGGAGCCGTGCGGGTGGACTTCTCCGCGGTTATCGCCGGCGGGTCGCTGCCGCTCCACCCCCAGGTCGAGCAATTCGGCGCCGCGGAGGGGTTGGCAAGCCCCGCCGTCAGCGTGAGACTGGTCGACGGCAAGCCGCTCTTCTTGACCCCAGAGGAGATCTACCGTTTCGAGGAGCCCAAGCGGCGCTTCGTTCCGGACGGCACGTTCAAGGTGGTGACGTTCGATCCCTTGGGGACCGGGGACTTCGGCGTCTTGCAGCAAGACGCCCAAGGCCGGGTGTGGATCAACGGCGGGCACGAAACGGCGGCTGCGATCCGGCAGCCCGACGGCTCGTACAGGATCGAGAAGAAGCCGTTCCTGCGCTTCGCGGGCTTCGGGGTCAACAGCGTCTTCGCCGATGCCGATGGCGTCGTCTGGCTTGCCGGCTTGGAGGGCCTGGTCCGCTATGACGGCAACCTCCACAAGGACTACGACGCGGACTTCCCGGCGCTCATCCGGCGCGTCGTCGTCAACGACGATTTGGCGATGTTCTCCGGTGCCACGGAGGCGGCCGGGGGCACCCCGCCGCGGCTTCGATCCGAGCAAAGCGCGCTGCGCTTCGAGTTCGCCGCACCCAGCTTCGACGACGAGTCCGCCAACGAGTACCAGCACTTCCTCGAGGGGCACGACCGCGGCTGGTCGGAGTGGGCCAAGGAAGCCCGCCGGGATTACACCAACCTGCCGTTCGGCAACTACCAGTTCCGCGTTCGGGCCCGGAACCGCTACGGGCACGAGAGCCGGGAAGCCGTCTACGCGTTCACGATCCTCCCACCCTGGTACCGCACCTGGTGGGCCTATGCCGCGTATCTCTTCGCCCTGGCCGCGGGCGTTTTCGTGGTGGACCGCCTCCAGCGCCGGCGCGTGATAGGTAAGGAGCGCGCGCGGTCCCGCTTCCGCGAGACGCAGCTCCGCGCGGAGGCGGCGGAGACGCTGGCGCGATCGGAGAGCGAGCGCACCCGGAACGTCGAGCTGCTTTCCGAGATCGGCAAGGAGATCACGGCGTCGCTCGACTTCGACACCATCTCGATGCGGCTCTACGAGCGGGTCAACCAGCTCCTCGACGCCACCGTCGTCGGCGTGGGCCTTTACCACGCGAAGAAGCAGGAGATCGAGTACCGCCTGGCCGTCGAGCGGGGCAAGCGCTACGAGCCGTACGTCCGGAACACCAGGGACAAGAACCAGTTCGCCGTCTGGTGCATCGACAACCGCAAGCCGGTCTTCATCAACGACGTGGCGAGCGAGTGGAGCCGCTACCTCGCCGCGTACGAGGAGCCCGGCCGCCGGCTCGAGAACGGATCGCAATCGCAGCCGCCGCAATCCCTCCTCTATGTGCCGCTCGCCACCTCCGACCGCGTGCTGGGCGTCATCAGCGTCCAGAGCTTCCAGAAGAACGCCTACACCGAGTACCACCTGAACCTCCTGCAGAACCTGGCCGCCTACACCTCGATCGCCCTGGAGAACGCGTACACCTACCGGCAGCTCAACGAGCAGGAGAGCGAGATCCGGCGGCGTGCGGCCGAGCTGGCCACGGTCAACAGCATCAGCCAGGCGCTGGCCTCCGAGCTGAAGCTCGACGCGCTCATCCCTCTGGTGGGCGAGCAGGTGCGGCAGGTCTTCGACGCGCAGGTCGCCTACGTGGCGCTGATCGACCGCGCGACCAACACCATCCACTTCCCGTACGGGTACGGAGACACCTTCGCCTCGAGACCCCACGGCGCCGGGATGACCTCACGCATCATCGAGACGGGCGAGCCGCTGCTCCTCAACGAGAACATCGAAAAGCACAGCGCGCAGCTCAAGATCCAGCGGGTGGGACTGCGCTCGAAGTCCTACCTGGGCGTGCCTATCCTGGTGGGGAACGAAGTGATCGGCGTCATCAGCGTGCAGAGCACCGAGCAGGAGGGCCGCTTCGGCGACACCGACCTCCGCCTGCTGAAGACCATCGCCGCCAACGTGGGTGTCGCTATCCAAAACGCCCGCCTCTTCGAGGAGACCCGGCAGGCCCGGGCCACCGCCGAGGAAGCCGACGCGGCCAAGAGCGCCTTCCTCTCCACGGTGAGCCACGAGCTGCGCACGCCGCTCACCTCCGTGCTCGGCTTCGCCAAGATCATCAAGAAGAGGCTCGAGGAACGGATCTTCCCGCTCGTGAAAAGCGAGGAGAAGCGGGTCCAGCAGGCGATGCAGCAGGTGGGCGACAACCTCCAGGTGGTGGTAAGCGAGGGCGAGCGCCTCACCAAGCTGATCGACGACGTGCTCGACCTGGCCAAGATCGAGGCCGGCAAGCTGGAATGGCACATGGAGACGCTGACCGTGCCGGAGATCGTCGAGCGCGCCACCGCCGCCACCTCGTCGCTCCTCGAGACGCGAGGCCTCAAGCTCGTCAAGGACGTGAAGCCGGACCTGCCCGAGGTTGTGGGCGACCGCGACCGGCTGATCCAGGTCGTGATCAACCTGATCTCGAACGCCGTGAAGTTCACGGAGCGAGGCTCGGTGACCTGCCGCGCGGTCGAGCGCGACGGCGGGGTCGTGGTCAGCGTCATCGACACCGGCGTGGGGATCGCACACGCCGACCAGCCCAAGGTCTTCGAGAGGTTCAAGCAGGTGGGGGACACCCTGACCGACAAGCCCAAGGGGACCGGGCTGGGCCTGCCCATCTGCAAGGAGATCGTCGAGCACCACGGCGGCCGGGTCTGGGTGGAGAGCGAGCTGGGCGGGGGCAGCACGTTCTCCTTCACCCTTCCCGCCAAGTCCGAGCGGGCCGCCGCCTCGGCGGCCCTCAGCCTCGAGTCCCTGGTCAAGCAGCTTCGCGAGCGGGTCGAAGTCAGCGCGCCGAAGACGCGCGATGGTCAGCCCGCCATCCTGGCCGTCGACGACGACCCCCACATCCGCGAGCTGCTGCGGCAGGAGCTCGGCGAGGCCGGCTACCGCATCCGGCTGGCTGCCGACGGCCGTGAGGCCCTCAGCGAGATCCGCCGGGAGCGACCCGACCTCGTGATCCTCGACGTGATGATGCCCGAGATCAACGGCTTCGACGTGGCGGCCGTGCTCCGGAACGACCCCCTGACCATGGACATCCCGATCATGATCCTGTCCATCGTCCAGGACCGGGAGAGAGGCTTCCGCCTCGGCGTCGACCGCTACCTGACCAAGCCGATCGACACCGAGGTGCTCTTCCGGGAGGTGGGCGCGCTCTTGGAGCAGGGCAAGTCCCGCAAGAGAGTCCTCGTCGTCGACGAAGACGCCTCCGCGGCCAAGACCCTGGCCGAGGTGCTGCAAGCGCGCGGCTACACCGTGATGGAGGCGAACGGGCAGGACCTCGTGGCCCGCGCCCTCGAGATGCAGCCCGACATCATCATCTTGAGCTCGCTCGTCTCGCAGAGGCACGAAGCCGTCCAGTCGCTGCGCTTCGAGAAGGGACTGGAGAACGTGCTCTTCCTCGTCTATCAATAGAGGCGGCCTCGCGTGGCCGGCGCAGCCTCATGAGTGAAACCGTAGTCGACCAGGAGAAGCGGTGAGTGCCAAGATCTTGATCGTCGATGACGAGCCCCATCTCCGGAGCCTGATCCAGCAGACCCTGGAGGAGCTCGAGGACCAGGGGGTCGAGCTCTTGACCGCGGGCAACGGAGAAGAAGCGCTGGAGCAGATCCAGGCCAACCGGCCGAAGCTGGTCTTTCTCGACGTGATGATGCCGAGGGTCAGCGGCTTCGAGGTGTGCGACCGCGTCAAGAACGCGCTCGGCCTCAAGGACGTCTACATCGTCCTGCTGACCGCCAAGGGGCAGGAGTTCGACCGGCAGAAGGGACAGGAGGTGGGGGCGGACGTGTACATGACGAAGCCCTTCGACCCGGACGCTCTCCTGGAGAAGGCCCGACAGGTTCTGGGGCTCTAGAGACGGGAATGTCACGGGTCGCCCTCCGCAGCCTGATCGGTCCGAGGAAAGACGCGGCGCCACTCGTGGCTGCGCTCGTGCAGGCGCTGGGGACCTCGGTCCGCATCGACGACGCCGAAGGGCGGCTGGTCGCGGGCGCCGAGCTGACTGATCCCCAGGCGCGATACCCGGTCGCCCTCGATGGGCAGACGCTGGGATGGGTGAGCGGGGGGCCCCAGGCGGAGACAGTGGCGAGCCTCCTCGCCCTCCTCGCCGGCAAGGAGGCCGAGCGGAAGGCCCTCGGCAGCGAGGTGCTGCACCTCTACCGCGAGGTGAACCTCATCTACAGCTTCTCCGAGAAGTTGGCGGCGCTCCTCGAGGTCAAGGCGGTAGCAGGGCTGACCCTCGAGCAGGCACGCCAGCTGATCGCGGCCACCGACGGGGCCGTGATGCTGCTCGACGAGGAGACACGGATGTTCGAGCCTTTGGCTGGCTTCGGAGCCGTAAAGCCGTCCTTCGGGCCGTTCCGGTGGAGCGAAGGCCTCATCGGCTCGATCGCGGCGTGTGGCAACGCCGAGATCGTCAACGACGTGCGCGCGGACCCGCGCGGCCACGACGAGCACGTGGGCTCGCTCCTATGCGCTCCTCTCTAGGTCAACGAGCGGGTGATGGGGGCGATCGTCCTCGCCAGCGCCGAGGGGGTCAACTACGCGGCCGTCGATCTGAAGCTGCTCAACACCCTGGCC
>JBKPDM010000598.1:0-12919 GCA_046727895.1 Pseudomonadota bacterium
TGCACTCGGTGATCGACAGCGAGTTTCAGGCTGTCATCAGGGCCACGACCACGATTGGCGACCGGCCGGCGGTCGTGCCGCGGATCTCCGGCCGCGCCTGGCTCTACAGCGTCTCTCAGCTGGGTCTCGACCCGAGCGATCCCTATCCGCTCGGCTATACGCTGGCCGACACCTGGGGGCCCGAGGCGAGCTGAGCGCTTCAGTGGAGCGATCTGGTGCCCTGGTCGACGACCATGCGAACCGCGATCAGGGTCTCGGTGGTCGGCAACCGGCTTCGGCTGATCGTCAGGACCGCCAGAGGAAGACGCACCGGTCGGCGACCGGCGCCCATGACGTCCTGCCCGGTCGTGCCCCAGTGGACGAACAGCGCGCAGTTCTCGAGCGCTTCCAGATCATCGCTCAGGCGGGCCAGCAGCGCCGCCCGCTCCGCTGCGGCGAGGCCCTCCCAGCTCTCCGGCCCGGCCGCAAACGTACCGACGAACCCGGCGATCGCCTGCTCTTCGACCATGTCGACCGGCTTCTCGTGATGGATCACGCGGGCGAACTAGGCCGCTTCGATCGCCGCGCGGAGATCGCCACCCGCCTTGGCGAGGCGTAGTTCCAGACGCTGGTATCGCTCTCCGGCCACGTGCTGCCCACGGCCTCGGGTCGGTCGCTCGAGAATCATCGAACCGTCCGGCGGGTTCAAGCGCCTTGGTGCTGAGCCGCGTCCGTGCCTGGGATAAGAATTCGATTGACAATCAACGCCAGATAGAAAATGATCCATCGCGTTTCGGTTGAGCTCCGTCGACACGCAAGAACCATGCTAGAACCGCTTTGGCGCTCTCTGCGAAGGCTCCTCGTCATCGCGTGCGGCGCGATTGCTGTCGCCCTGCCGGCGCGGGCCGATCAGGTTCTGTTCACCTTCGGTGAGATGCAGCGGCTGAAGGGGCTGCCGGTCGAGTCGGCCAAGCGCACGCTCAGCGAAGAGGAAGTGACCCTCTATCAGAACTTCGAATTCTACGCCTACAGCGTGTTCGAAGCCCTCCAGGTCGCGAACAACGCCGCCCTTTCGGTTGATCATGAGCCGTTGTTCTGCGCGCCGGAGGCAGCGTTCCATTTCCGCGAGCAAGGCGACATCGCCCGGCTTGCGGACTACGTCATCTCGGAGCTGTTCGCGCTCACCGAGGAGATCGGCGATTCCCTCGACCGTTACAACGATAAGCCGGCGAGCGCGGTTCTCCTGCTCGGCCTGCGCGCCGCCTTTCCGTGCCCGGAAAGTAAGCCCCAGCTGGCGCAGCGGTAGAGCCGCGCGCGCCAGAAAGCCGATACCGAGCGGATAGCGGCGCGCCTCGCGCCGCGCCCGGGCTCTCCTGGCACGCGAGCCTGCCGGGGTCGCCTGCGTAACGGTCTTCGATCCGCGAGCACAGCCGGCAAACGGTCCTGCGCGCCCTAGCCGCTCCCGGACTCTGGAGCCGGCGCCCGCACGTGTTATATGGGCGACTCCTCGCATTCGATCAGGGACGACCACCGTTGCTGACGAGCCTTCGCTGCCGGTCGAGCCGCTCCGCCCGCCGCTTCGTAGCGGTGGCATGAAGACCCGGTCATGAAGCTCTACAACTCGCTGAGCGGCCGCAAGGAAACGTTTGTCCCGGCCGATCCAGGCCGGCCGACGATGTATGTCTGCGGCCCGACGGTGTACAGCTACCCGCACATCGGCAACGCCCGCGCCGCGGTCGTCTTCGACGTCTTGTTCCGGCTCCTCAAACAGCGCTTCGGCGACGTGCTCTATGCCCGCAACGTCACCGACATCGAGGACAAGATCATCGCCGCCGCAAAGGAGCAGGGCGTGCCGATCGGCGCGATCGTCGAGCGCTACACGGCCGCGTACCATGAGGACATGGCCGCGCTGAACGTGCTCGCGCCGACCATTGAGCCCTACGCCACCCAGCACGTCCCCGAGATGCTCACGATGATCGCCCGCTTGATCGAGGAGGGCCACGCTTACGAGGCCGAGGGCCACGTGCTGTTCCACGTGCCCTCGTTCGCCGCCTATGGCGCTCTCTCGCGCCGCTCGCGCGTGGAGATGATCGACGGTGCCCGGGTCGAGGTCGCGCCCTACAAACGCGATCCCGCGGACTTCGTCCTGTGGAAGCCGTCGACCGTCGAGCAACCGGGCTGGGACAGCCGCTGGGGGCGCGGCCGGCCAGGCTGGCACATCGAATGCTCGGCCATGGTCGAGGCACATCTCGGGATCACGATCGACATCCACGGCGGCGGCCAGGACCTCAAGTTCCCGCACCACGAGAACGAGATCGCTCAGAGCGCCTGCGCCCACGGCGGCCGGCCGCTCGCCCGCTTCTGGCTGCACAACGGCTTTCTCGACATCGAGCGGGAGAAGATGTCGAAGTCGCTCGGCAACGTGCTCCTGGTGCGGGATCTGTTGCAGGAGGCGCCGGGCGAGGCGATCCGCTACGCGCTGCTCGGCGCCCACTACCGAAAGCCCCTCGACTGGTCGGACGCCGGGCTAGCCCGGGCGAAACACGCTCTCGACCGGCTGTATCTGACCCTCAGCACGCTGCCCGGACCGAACGAACCCGCGCCGGGCGCGCCGGCCCCGGAAGGCGTGCGCGCTGCGCTCGAGGACGATCTGAGCACACCCGGGGCCTTCGCCGAGCTGTTCGCGCTCGCGCGCGAGGCCAACGCCAGCACCGACCAGGACCGGCGTCGCACGCTCAAGGGTCAGCTCCTGGCCGGCGGCCACTTGCTCGGTCTTCTCCAGGAGGACCCGGAGACCTGGCTGAAAACCACAGGCCAGACTACGCTCGACACCGGAGAAATCGAGCGCCTAATCGATGCGCGCACGGCGGCGCGCAAGGCCAGAGACTTCGAGGAAGCCGATCGGATCCGCGAGCAGCTGGCGGCCGAGGGCGTGATCCTCGAGGATGGTCCCGAGGGCACGCGCTGGCGTCTGGCCGGCTGAGCGGCAGCAGCGGCGACTCAGTGGCGCTTACTGGGTGACCTGCTTCAGGTAGGCGATGACGTCCGCGCGATCCTTCCACCACGCGATCCTTCCCTCGTAATTAGGTAAGGCCCGGCGCAGGCCCTATTTCCTCAACGGCCTTCAAGGCTCGCCGACCTGACACCCCTCTCGCCCACCAAAAAGTACGTCCGCATCCAGCCTTTGCCTCTTATCTGTCTCTCGCCGCGATCCTCAAAATCGAAGTTCTCCCTCAGCAAATGATATACCGAGCCTGTGCAATGTATCTTCCCAGGTTTACCATGCGACTCCATGCGCGCCGCCGTGTTCACCGTATCTCCCCACAGGTCGTACGAAAACTTACTCGCTCCGATCACGCCCGCCACTGCGGGGCCGCTGTGAATTCCGATCCGCGCCTGCAGGGGCTCCGCCATGTCGGTATCTTCGATGATCCGAAGCATCTGCAACGCAACCAAAGCGACCCTTTCCGCCGACTGCCGCGGCGATACCCCACTTAAGCCACCTACACACATGTACGCATCGCCAATCGTCTTGATCTTCTCCACATCCGTCGACTCGATCAACTCATCAAATTTCCTGAAAATGTCGTTCAACAGCTTCACGATAGCTATAGCCGGCATTTTTATCGTCAGCACGGTAAAACCCACCAGATCCAAGAACATCACAGTCACCTGCTCAAAGTGCTCAGCGATCACTTCACCACGGTCTTTCAAATCTCGAATGATATGTGTCGGGAGTATCGCGTGCAACAATCTTTCTGTCTTATTTCTCTCCAGTTCCAGATCCTTCGCGCGCTCCAGCACAAGTCCCTCCAGTTTCTTGTTTATGAGTTTCTGTTGCTGCAACATAAGGATATCAATGGAAGAATCTGCCATCGGAAAGTCACTGAGCGTCAGATGGTGCCGACGAAGCAGCCCCGAATTTTCGATGACCGGCGCACCAACAAAGAAAAGCAACTTTCTATGTTCGTCCAGAAGCACCTGACCTTTCAGGTCGATTTGCATATTCTTGCAAGCAACCAGAAACGCGGCATCTTTGGCCTCTCGAATGTCGTCAAAGCTTAGCTTCAAGCGGGGCCGGCGCAGTTCGAAGTGATGATAGAATTTTTTCCCAATCAGAGTCGGTATTATTTTGCGAAGTGCTGTTCCGGCTTGAACAATGAACATATCGCTATCGATAACCAGATGAAATGGGTGCAATTTCGACAGTTGCGCAAAACCTAATCCGTACATGACCTGCTTCCATCAGTACTTGTCAACCGGATACTGACAATTCCAAAGATAACTATGAACGGTCTACTTTGAACAGATGGTGATTGGAGTCTTGAGAGTCTATTGGCTGTATGTTGACATTCTGGTTGAAACGTCGGCCCAATCCTCTCACGAGTCCGATTACCATCGGCGCGAGGCCCGCTCGAGCAGATTGATAGTGTAAGACGAGCGAGTCGCCCTGAATCTCGGTAGCCCAAAAAGACGGCGGCGACAGATCGGGGAAAGCGAAGCCGACTCGTGTGTGTAGGTTGTCAAGGTTCTGTAAGGCCTCGAATAAGTCATTGCCAAGAATTTCCATCAGTTCACCATAGCCTGAGCGCTCCGCGAAACTAATCCAATATTCGCCGAGTTCTTCTAACAGGTCGGGTACGGGTTTGCCGACCAGCTCGGAAGCGGTCGCGAGGATATCGAAGGAAAGCTGGTCAGGATATTGTTCCATGGTCAGAAAGTGATCTTGTTCTATCGCTCTTGTGGATCTGATCGTGTTCCAGACATCTTCCCCAAAGCGGCCAGAGAGAAACTCCTGAATTGCGAGATTGACCATGCCGTACATGGCGAAAGGGCTCTACTGCAAGAGTGGGACGACAGGGAGGGGGCCGGGGCGATCACGTGGCGTTGTCGAGGCGAGTTTTCGGAGCGGCATGAACAAGGGCTAGTTCAACAGCTCGATGGCGTCGCCCTTGCGGACCATGCCCTCGACCAGGACCGCGCCATAGACCCCGGCCATGCCCTCGTGGGACCGCGTGACGTTGCGCAAGACCTCCGGGTTGGGCTGCGCCGTCTCCGGATCGAGCGTGATCATCTTGCAGCGCGGGTCGCGCTCGACGATCGAGACCGTGGCCTTGGGTCCGATCCGCAGCGTTCGGCCCATGAACTTAGTCTCGGCGTATCCACCGGCGGCTCCGAGATCGATATACACGTTGGCCCGGAAGCGCCGCTTGTCGAGCGTGGTGCCGACCTCGTCACCGAGCTGGCGCGCCGTCTGAATCGAGAAGAGCGAAACCGGGCGGCAATCCGTCATCGCCCGCTCCGATCGCAGCAGCGTGAGCGCATGGTTCTCGCGCATCCGCTCGCTGAGCATGCGGATCAGCGCCGGGTCGTCGATCGCCAGCACCTCGCCCGATGGCGTCTCGACCTCCACGGCGAGCTCCGCCGGATCGGCGAACAGCGGGGTCGCGCCGGGCGCGACGCGCTCGGCTTCGGCCAGGTTCGGCGGCCTGCCCGCTTTCTCCGGGTGCCGGAAGCGGGGCCGATACAGGAGCATCTCTTCCTGCTCCCGCCCGGTCAGAAACGGGAACCCCTTGGGCCTCGCCGAGCTCTTGAAGGCGAACAGGCGATCGCCGTAGACCCCGGCGAAGCCGACGAACGCCTCCGCCAGCTCCTCGCCGCGCATGCTCTTGACCGGATAGCGCCAGAGGCTCTCGACTTGTCCGACGATGCTCATGTCCCTTAGCCCTTCTCTGATACTCCCGACTTGTCGCGGAAGTTCCGATGGAGACATCAACCGACCACGATCGCGCCTCGCGTGCTCTCGACGAGGGCTTTGACCTCCGCCTGCTCCGCCGCCGGCACCGCGAACTTGTCCAGCGTCTGCTGCAGGTCTTCCATGAAGGCCTGCCACTCGCCGGCGGTGATGAGCAGGTCGCGATGGGTCTCCTCCATCGTGCGACCCGTATAGCTCTGCGGCCCGCCGGCCGCCCAGCAGAGCATCTCGGTGACCAGGTACTTGAACCCGGCCGGCGCCACGCGGTGATGCGCCTCGTCGACCCGCGGGTTCGCGTTGAGCCGGGGATCGACCATGATCCGGTCGATGAAATCGTCGACTACGGTCGCAATGCTGTAAACCCCGCCGAGCCGGTCGTAGAGCGACGGCTGGTCTTGTGGTTGATCACCTTGAGTCATCGAATGTGCCCCCAGACGACGGTGGCAATCCCTCTATACGCCGAAATAGTGGATCACCCTTCCGCCGTCGCCGTCAATTGAAATCGCAGGTGGCGCAAAAGCGCTGTCACTGCGCCAGACTCTCGTCTCGAGGACGGGCTCGTGACCATCGATGGCAGCCAGCTGCGCGTGCCTGAGCCGGCGCGCCCCCTCGTCCGCATCGTCGCTGCGGCGTTCAACCAGTGCCGCGAGACCAGCGACGCCTGCCACGCTCGCGCGGTCTGAGCGGCCGGTCGTCAACCGGGCTATGAATCGCTCGGATTCCGCGCCTGGCGCTGGCTGGCCGCGATCTCGTCGAACAGCTCGGCGTTCGGGCAGAACAGACGCGGCGCATCCTGGCTCGGCTGACGATAGGACCAGCGCTGGCAGCGGCCGATCGAGGCGCACTGCGCGCAGACGCGCTCGGCGTTGCTCAGCCTGCCCCAGAATTGCTGCGGGACCTCGGCCAGCTCGATCCCGAAGTGTCGCATCATGCGCGACATGTCGTCGTGGACGACGGCCCTTGCCGAAGCGGGATCGGCTCGGGCGAGGGCGGCTTCCGCCACGGCACGAACGGTCGGATCGCTCGGAAGCCGCTCGTCCTGTGCCTGTCTGCGCCACCCCCGCCACCAGCGCGTAAGCGCGCCTCGAACGCTCCCCGATGTACCCTCACCGATGGCCATGGCCCGTCTCCTCGACTGACCTCAGAGCAGTCTGGGGTGGCCCAGGTCAAATGTCCTTGATCTGGATCAAGAGCGACCGGGTCGCCCTACGCCGCCTTCTTGAGATCAAGCCTCGACCAGACGTGGCTAAGCGCCTCGATGAGGCGATCGATCGCGCCGTCATTGTGCCAGGGGGTGGGCGTGATCCGAAGCCGCTCGGTGCCCCGCGCGACGGTCGGGTAGTTGATCGGCTGGATGTAGATCTGGAAGTCCTCGAGCAGCATGTCCGAGGCCCGCTTGCACGCGACCGGCTCGCCGACCAGCAGCGGGACGATGTGCGAGGGGCTGGCCATCACCGGGAGGTCGGCCGCGAGCAGCCGGCGCTTGACCGTCGCCGCCCGCTCCTGATGGCGTGCCCGGAGCTCACCCCGGGCCTTCACATGGCGCAACGAGGCGAGCGCGGCGCCGGTGATCGCAGGGGCGAGCGCGGTCGTGAAGATGAAGCCGGGCGCGGTCGAGCGCACCGCGTCGATCAGCGCCGCCCCGCCCGCGATGTAGCCGCCCATGCAGCCGAAGGCCTTGGCGAGCGTGCCCTGGATCACGGTGAGGCGGTGCATCACGCCTTCCCGCTCGGCGAGCCCGCCGCCCTGCGCCCCGTACAGGCCGACCGCATGGACCTCGTCCAGATAGGTCATCGCGCCGTAGCGCTCGGCGAGGTCGCAGATCGCGGCGATCGGCCCGAAATCGCCGTCCATCGAATAGACCGATTCGAACGCGATCAGCTTCGGCGAATCAACGGGCGTCGCCCCGAGCAGCGCTTCCAGGTGAGCGACGTCGTTGTGCCGGAAGATCCGCTTCTCGCAGCCCGAATGGCGGATGCCGGCGATCATCGAGGCGTGGTTCTCGGCATCCGAGAAGATCACGCAGCCGGGCAGGAGACGGCCGATGGTCGAGAGCGCCGCCTCGTTGGCGACGAAGCCCGAGGTGAACACCAGCGCCGCCTGCGTGCCGTGCAGCTCGGCCAGCTCGCGCTCGAGCAGGACGTGGAGATGCGTCGTGCCGGAGATGTTGCGCGTGCCGCCGGCGCCGGCACCCATGCTCCGGACCGCCGCGCAGGCCGCCTCGAGGACCACCGGGTGCTGGCCCATCCCGAGATAGTCGTTCGAGCACCAGACGGTGACCGGCAGCGGCTCGCCATCCGGGCGGGGATAGCGCCTGGCAAGCGGGAAGGCGCCCGCCTCGCGCGCGAGGTCGCAGAACACCCGATAGCGCCCCTCGCCCCGGATCTGCGCTACGGCGTCGCGAAATCGCCCCTCGTAGTCCATGACGGCCCCCTCCGCAGCTCACCTCCCGCGCCCCGCCGATCGAACCTAGCAGCCTGCGGCCTCCCGTACAGCATTCAGGGCACGAACCTAAGTCAAAACGAGGTGGGGCGGGCGCCGGTCGGCGTCGATCGGTCCGAAATTGGCTGCGTGGTTTGGGGCATTCTCGAGGAACTGCGGCAGATCGTCCTCGCCATGCTCGCCGCCACCGAGGACTACCCCGATGCGCCTTTTCTGACGGGTGAATCGAACTCGCTGCCGCGCTAGATTGTCCAAGGAGAGGCGCACTTTAGGGGAGGCGGGCATGGCGAAGGCCTATGTGGTCGGGACCTGCGATACCAAAGGCGACGAGCTCGCCTACGTCCGCGATCTGATCGCCGCGGCCGGGGTGCCGGCCGTGCTGGTCGATCTCGGCACCAGGAGCGATGGCCGCGGGGAGGACGTCACACCGCGGGAGGTCGCGGCGCATCATCCGGAGGGCGCGGGTGCGGTGTTCGGCGAGGATCGCGGCCAGGCGGTCGCGGCCATGGCCGAGGCCTTCGCCCGCTTCGTCAGGGCGCGCGACGACATCGGCGGCATGATCGGGCTCGGCGGCTCGGGCGGCACCGCTCTGGTCACGCCTGCGATGCGCGCGCTGCCGGTGGGCGTGCCCAAGGTCATGGTCTCGACCGTCGCCTCCGGCAACGTCGGCGCTTATGTCGGCCCGTCTGACATCTGTATGATGTATTCGGTCACGGACGTTGCCGGCCTCAACCGGATCTCGCGCCAGGTGCTCGGCAACGCCGCGCACGCGCTCGTCGGCATGCTCGCGCACCGGGTGCCGGCGGCATCCGATGCCAAGCCAGCCGTCGGGCTCACCATGTTCGGCGTGACCACGCCCTGCGTGCAGCAGGTCACCAAGGCGCTCGAGAACGATTACGACTGTTTGGTGTTCCACGCCACCGGCACCGGCGGTCAGTCGATGGAGAAGCTGGTCGATTCCGGCCTGATCGCCGGCGTGATCGACGTCACCACGACCGAGGTCTGCGACCTCCTGATGGGCGGCGTGTTCAGCGCGGGCGATGACCGCCTCGGCGCAATCGCGCGCACCGGCGTGCCCTATGTCGGCTCCTGCGGCGCCCTCGACATGGTCAATTTCGGCGCCATGGAGACCGTCCCGGCGCACTGCCGGGAGCGCAACCTCTACGTTCACAACCCGCAGGTCACCCTGATGCGCACGACGCCCGAGGAGAACCGGCGCATGGGCGAGTGGATCGGGGCGAAGCTGAACGCCTGCCAGGGTGAGGTGCGCTTTCTGTTACCCGAGGGCGGCGTGTCGATGATCGACGCCCCCGGCAAGCCATTCCACGACCCGGAGGCGGATGCCGCGTTGTTCGAGGCCCTCGAAGCGACCGTGGAAGCGACCGGAAAGCGCCGCCTGATCCGCCTGCCCCACAACATCAACGATCCCGAGTTCGCTGCGGCGCTGGTCGGGAACTTCCGCGCAATCGCACGCTAGAGGAGGAGCCGAACATGGCAAGGTTTGAACGGCAGGCGCTTCTCGAGAGGTTCCACGCCATGGTCGCGCGGCGCGAGCCGATCGTCGGCGGTGGCGCCGGCACTGGGCTCTCCGCCAAATGCGAGGAGGTGGGCGGCATCGATCTGATCGTGATCTACAACTCCGGCCGCTATCGCATGGCCGGGCGCGGCTCGCTCGCCGGCCTGCTCGCCTACGGCAACGCCAATCAGATCGTGCTCGAGATGGCGGCTGAGGTGCTGCCGGTCGTGCAGAAGACGCCGGTGCTTGCCGGCGTCAACGGCACCGATCCCTTCCTGATCATGGACGACTTCTTCCGCCGCCTGAAGGAGCTGGGCTTCGCCGGGGTGCAGAATTTCCCGACGGTCGGCCTGATCGACGGCACCTTTCGCGCGAACCTCGAGGAGACCGGCATGAGCTACGGCCTGGAGGTCGAGATGATCCGCGCGGCCCGCGCGCACGACCTCCTGACCACGCCCTACGTCTTCTCGGCCGAGGACGCGCGCGCCATGACCGAGGCCGGCGCCGACATCATCGTCTGCCACATGGGCCTCACCACGGGCGGCGCGATCGGCGCCGGGACCGCGCTGAAGCTCGAGGACTGTCCCCAGCTGATCGACGCCTGGGCCGAGGCGGCGCTTGCGGTGCGCCAGGACGTGATCGTGCTCTGCCACGGTGGCCCGATCGCGATGCCGGACGATGCGGCGTACATCCTGAAGACCTGCCGGCACTGCCACGGCTTCTATGGTGCCAGCTCGATGGAGCGCCTGCCGACCGAGATTGCGCTCACCGAGCAGACGCGTAAGTTCAAGGCGCTGAGCTTCTAGCTCGGAACCAGCAGCCAGGGAGGGCCAACGATGGCGAGAGCTTATGCCAGTTCGGTGATCAACGCGCCGATCGATCAGGTCTGGGCGCGGATTCGCGACTTCAACGGCCTGCCGAACTGGCATCCGGGGGTCGCCCGGAGCGAGATCGAAGGCGGCGCGCCAGCCGACCAGGTGGGCTGTGTGCGCCATTTTGTTCTCAAGGACGGCGGCGTGATCCGCGAGCGGCTGCTCGAGATGTCCGACCTCGGCCATCACTTCAGTTATGCGATCCTGGAATCACCGCTGCCGGTCGCGAACTACCGGGCGACGCTCCGTCTGCGCCGGATCTCCGATGGCGATCGCACCTTTGCCGAATGGACAGCAACCTTCGATCCCGACCCGCCGGACAAGCAGGCGTTCGCCGAGGACCTGATCGGCAACGGGGTGTTCCAGGGCGGCTTCAACGCGCTGAAGAAGCATTTCGGAGGCTAGACTCGCGGCCCGCCCGGCCGTGGGAGCCCGACGCGCCCGCAGCGAGCTGGGGCTATGGCCGGCGATGCCTTGAGCGTCGAGCGGGTCGAGGTCGCCTTCGGCGCGATCGAGGTGCTGAGGGGCATCTCGCTCGAGGTGGCGCCCGGCGAATTCGTCGCCCTGCTCGGCTCGTCCGGCTGCGGCAAGACCACGCTGTTGCGCGCCATCTCCGGCTTCGCCGAGGTGCGGGCGGGGCGGGTCCTGGTCGCCGGGCGCGACATCACCGGCCTGCCGCCGGAGCGGCGCGGCATGGCGATGGTCTTTCAGTCCTACGCGCTCTGGCCGCACATGACGACGGCGCAGAACATCGCCTATGGTCTGCGCCTGCGCGGCATGGCGCGGGCCGACCGGGCCAGGCGGGTCGAGGAGGTCCTGGCTCTCCTCGGCCTGGAGGGGCTGGGCGATCGCCCGGTGACCCGGCTCTCGGGCGGCCAGCGTCAGCGGGTGGCGCTTGGCCGCGCGCTCGCGATCAATCCCGGCATCCTGCTCCTCGACGAGCCGCTCTCCAACCTCGATGCGCGCATCCGGCAGACCGTGCGCCACGAGATCAAGGCCTTGCAGGGCAAGCTCGGCATCACCGCGATCCACGTCACGCACGATCGCGAGGAGGCGATGGTCCTGGCCGACCGGATCGCGATCATGGATCAGGGCGCAATCGTCCAGCTCGGTCCGCCCGAGGAGGTCTACAACCGGCCCGCCTCGCCCTTCGTCGCCGCCTTCATGGGCGCCGACAACGTGATCAGGCTGGAGGTGCGGCACGACGACCGGACGGTGCACGTCGCCGCCGGAGCGCACAACGACGCGGCCAGCCTGCCGCTCGGCAATCGCCCCGGCGGCGACGGCGCCCACGCCGTCGATCTGCGCGACGGCGCGGCGTGCGCGCATTTCCGCAGTGAGGCGGCGCGGTTGGTCGCCGAGGACGAGCGCGCCCCGGACAGTCTGATCCTGCGCGGCCGGGTCAGCCAGGCGTCCTATCCGGGCGGCTTCTACCGTTATGCGATCGACGTCGGCGAGCAGGGCTTCATCGTCGACGACGCGCGCCGCCTCGAGGTCGGCGAGCGCGTCGGCGTTTGTCTGCCGGCCTCGGCCCTGCACCTCTACCCGGCGGGAGTCCCCACCTGACGCATTTGCTGGCGGCGACGTCCTGTCACGGGACCGTCGCAGCGCTCGGATAGATGACCGTCGCTCCCCCGACGGCGCGATTGGCGACTGCCCGCCCCTTCTGCTACACTTTTCTCAATCAGGGTGGACAGGCGGCGCAGCCATGGCATACCGCCTGACGGGAGCACGGACCAACGAAGGGAGACTGTGATGCGACGGCGCACACTTCTGGGCGGCGCGGCCGCGCTCGCGCTCGCCGCGGGCCTGCCGAGCAGCGCGTCGGCCGAGACCGTCTTGAACGTGATCACGGCTGGCTCAGAGAACATGGTCGATTACGTCACCGACTTTCTGGCGCCCAAGTTCGAGGCGCTCAATCCGGGCATCAAGATTCAGGTGAGCGGCACCGGCCCGGGCGATGCCGGCTCGCAGAAAATCTACGAGAAGCTCGAGGCGCAGAAGGCCGCGGGCAGCGACGCCTGGGACGTCGACGTCGCCGTGGTCCATCAGAAGATGGCCGGCGACATGGTCGAGCAGGGGCTGCTGGCCAAGTACCGCGACCAGATCAGCACCGGCAAGCTGGTCTCGCGCGACACCGCCAAGAACGCCCTCGGGGTCAACGTGGACGGCTACGTCATGCCGATGTTCCACAGCCAGACGGCGCTCGCCTACAATCCGGACCTGGTGCCCGAGCCGCCCGGCTCCTACGCCGATCTGGTGGCCTGGGTCAAGGCGAACCCCGGCCAGTTCGGCTACAACGGCATCAAGAACGGCATGTCCGGGGTGAGCTTCGTGGTCGGCTGGATGTACGCC
>JBKPDM010000599.1:0-10955 GCA_046727895.1 Pseudomonadota bacterium
GTCCACGCCCCCATCACGAAGTGCCGGACTTCATCGCGGCGGCGGATCTCTGCCTCGCGCCGTACCAGCCCGCTCGATTCTACGGCGGTCGGATCACGTTCTCGACCCTGAAAATTCCGGAGTACATGGCGTGCGGGCGTCCCGTCGCCAGCGTGCCCGACGGTCACATCGCTCGGTTGATCGAGAACCAGGTGACCGGATTCCTTCTGCCAAACACGGTCGCCAGCTGGGCGACCTTCCTGCAAGCGCTGCCATCGCGGCTTCGGTTGGCGGAAATGGGTCGCAGCGCGGCCGAGCGGGTCAAAGCCTGCACCTGGGAACACACCGCGGCGTGTTACCTCGAGGCTGGCCGCCGGCTCCTTGTTGCCCGCTGAAGCACGCGCGCCGGGACTTGGCCAAGCCGCTGCCGGCCGGGCCCAGTCGTCCTGATGCCGGCCCGCTAGTAGCGGCGCATCAGGCCGATCAGGCGGCCCTGCACCTTGACCCGGTTGGCGCCGAAGATCCGTGTCTCGTACTGGGGATTGGCCGCCTCGAGGGCGATCGTCCCGCCCTTGCAGCGCATTCGCTTCAGGGTGACCTCGGAATCGTCGATCAGGGCGACCACGATGTCGCCGTTCTCGGCCGCGTCGCGCCGTTCGATGACCACGATGTCGCCGTCCTGGATACCCGCTTCGACCATCGAGTCGCCGACCACCTCGAGGGCATAGTGATCGCCACTGCCGAGCAGGTGGGGCGGTACCGTGACCTGGGTCGTATGGTCGCGCAGCGCCTCGATCGGCGTGCCGGCGGCGATCCGGCCGTAAAGCGGCAGGCTGAGGGCGCCGGCCTCCTCGAGCACCGGCTCCGGGCGGGCGCCGAAGCGGCCCTGCACGACGTTGGTCGGTCCGGCGTCGGCCTCGCTGGCGGCGCTATCGCGCCGCCAGTTCGCCGGCAGTCGGGTGACTTCCAGCGCCCGCGCACGGTACGGCAGGCGGTGAATGTAGCCGCGCTCCTCGAGCCCGGTGATCAGCCGGTGGATGCCCGACTTCGATTTCAGCCTGAGCGCGTCACGCATCTCCTCGAACGAGGGGGGCACTCCACGCTTGTCCATGTAGCCCTGGATGAATCGGAGCAATTGGTGCTGGCGCTGGGTGAGCACCGGTCTCCCCTCCGTTGTCGATGCGCTCTACCGGGTGACCACGTGTTCTATATAAGTTCTGGTTCGAGGTCAACGGCAACGCACGGCAATGTACCGAAACGGCGCCGCCATTCCAAGCGTTTCGGCCGGTTGAATTCGCTCTGTGCGCTGCCCGCATCCGGACGTCGGCGGCTGGCCGTCACACGCCGATCGACCCCGCTCTGAGGGGCAGCACCGTCACCGGTGTGCCGGCCGGGAGCGCCGAGGCGAAGGGCGCGCGCTTGATCAGGCAGTCGGCGCGGGCAAACGTCGCCAGCATCGAGCTGTCCTGCCGCTCCGCCGGGACCACGACCAGTCGCCCATCCTCACCCCAGGCGCACTCGGCGCGCAGATAGTCCTCCCGCCGGTCATTGGCCGCCACGGCGCGACCGAGCACGGCCGGAATTTCGGGCGCCGCCGGGTCGAGCCCGAGCAGGACGCAGATCGCGGCGCGCACGAACAACACCGCGCAGACCCCGACCGACACCGGATTGCCGGGCAAACCCAGGAGCGGCACGCCGTGGATCCGGCCGAACATCAGCGGCTTGCCCGGCCGCATCGCAATCTGCCAGAAGTCGAGCTCGAGGCCTTGCTCGCCCAGCACCGCGCGCACCAGATCGCGCTCGCCGACCGACGCCCCGCCGAGGGTGACCACGAGATCGACGCCCGCGACCCGCCGGGCAGTCTCGGCCAGAGCCGCCGGCTCGTCCCGGACGATGCCGAGATCCGACGCGAGCCCGCCCCAGCCCTCGACCATGGCGGCGAGGCCGATGCTGTTGGAGTTGACGATCTGGTGCGCCGCCAGCGCCTGACCGGCCATGACCAGCTCGTCGCCGGTCGCCAGCAGGGCGATCCGGGGTTTGCGGCGCACCGGCAGCCAGGCGTGGTTGAGGGCCGCGGCGAAGGCGACATCGCGCGCGCCGAGCCGCCGGCCCGCGGGCAGGGCCACTTCGCCGCGCTGAAAATCGAGGCCGGCCGGCCGGACATAGGCGCCGGTCTCGACCCGACCCTCGAGCCGCACCCGATCGCCCTCGACCGTCGCGTTCTCCTGCAACGCGACCGCGTCGGCGCCGGCGGGCAAGGCGCCGCCGGTGAAGATGCGCACGGTCTCGCCAGGGCCGAGAGTGGCCTCGACGCGGCCACCGGCCGGCGCCACGCCGATCAGCTGAAGGGTGGCGCCGCCACCCGTTAGGTCGGCGCCGCGAACCGCGTAGCCGTCCATCGCCGAGACCGCCTGGGGCGGCTGATCGCGCGTCGCCACCAGATCCTGCGCCAGGACCCGGCCGAGCGCCGCGGCGAGATGGACCCATTCCACCGGCTGCGGCCGGAAGGCGGTCGTGATGCGCGCGAGCGCCTCCTCGACCGCGAGCATCACTCGGCCGTGAAAGTGCCGGACTTGCCGCCGGCCTTGTGACGAAGCCGGATGTCGGTGATGCGCATGCCCCGATCGACCGCCTTGCACATGTCGTAGACGGTGAGCGCCGCGGCGCTGACCGCGCAGAGCGCCTCCATCTCGACCCCGGTCGGGGCGCGCACGCGGCAGGTCGCGGTGATCTCGACCGCGGGCGGATCGGCGACACGGGCGAGCTCGACCTTGACCGAGGCGAGCGCCAAGGGGTGGCAGAGCGGGATCAGCTCCGAGGTGCGCTTCGCCGCCATGATCCCGGCGACCTGCGCGACCGCCAGGACGTCGCCCTTTGCGACGCCCCGCCGCTCGATCAGGGCCAGCGTCTCGGCGCGCATCAGCACGCGCCCGGAGGCGATCGCGGTCCGCTCGCTCGCCTCCTTGGCGGTGACGTCGACCATCAGCGCATTGCCCTCGGCGTCGAAATGGCTGAGGTCGCTCATACCGGCGCCTCCAGCCCGAGCAGCGCCGCCGTCGCGGCCCGGACGTCGGCCGCGCGCATCAAGGCTTCGCCGATGAGGAAGCAGCGCACGCCGATGGCCGCCATGCGCTCGAGATCGGCGCGCCGATGCAGCCCGCTCTCGGCCGCGACCAGACGCTCGGGCGGGACCTTTGGCGCGAGGCTCAGGGTGGTCGCCAGATCGACCTCCAACGTCTTGAGATTGCGGTTGTTGATCCCGATCAGCCTGGTCTCGAGGCGGAGCGCCCGCTCGAGCTCGGCGCCGTCATGCACCTCGACCAGAACGTCCATCCCCAACGCCCGGGCGAGGCTCGCCAGCTCCCGCGCCTGGCCATCATCGAGCGCGGCCATGATCAGAAGCACGCAGTCGGCGCCGAGGGCGCGGCTCTCGACCACCTGATAGGGCTCCAGGATGAAGTCCTTGCGCAGACAGGGCAGTCGCACGGCCGCGCGCGCCGCCTGCAGATAGCGGTCCGAGCCCTGAAAATGGGGCTCCTCGGTCAGCACCGACAGACAGGCCGCGCCACCTGCGGCATAAGCCGCCGCCAGAGCGGCCGGCTCGAAGTCCGGGCGGATCAGCCCCTTGCTCGGCGATGCCTTCTTGATCTCGGCGATCAGCGCCAGCTCGCCCCGGGCGAGCTTCGCCTCGAGCGCCCGGACGAAGCCCCGCGGCGCGGCGCCGGCAGCAATCTCGCGCTCGAGCTCGGCGATCGGCACCGCCGCTTTGCGCTCGGCCACGGCCGCCCGCCGGCGCGCGCAGATCTCAGCCAGAATGTCGCTCACCCGCAGGCGTCGCGTTGGAGATGGCGATCAGGCCGGCGAGCACGGCCTTGGCGGCACCGCTGTCGATGGCTTCGGCCGCTCGCTCGACCCCGGCGCGCAGATCGTCGGCCCGGCCGGCGACCACCAGGGCAGCGGCGCTGTTCAACAGCGCGATGTCGCGATACGGCCCGCGCACGCCGTCCAGGAGCGCCCGCAGCGCGTCGGCGTTGGTCTCGGCATCGCCGCCGCGCAGGTCGTCGAGTCGGGCGCGCGCGAGGCCGGCCTCCTCGGGGGTCACCTCGAAGGTCGTGACCTGTCCGGCGCGAAGCTCGGCGACGTGTGACGGCCCGGTCGTGGTCAGTTCGTCGAGACCATCGGCGCCGTGCACCACCCACGCGCGCTCGCAGCCGAGCTGAGCCAGCACATGGGCGATCGGCTCGATCCAGACCTTGGCGAAGACCCCCATCAGCTGGCGCCTGGCGCTGGCCGGGTTGGCGAGCGGTCCGAGCAGGTTGAAGATCGTCCGCGTGCCGAGCTCGACCCTGGCGCCCGCGACGTGGCGCATCGCGCCATGGTGCCGTGGCGCCATCATGAAGCCGATCCCGGCGCCGCGGATCGCCCGCTCGACCTGCGCCGGCTCGATCTCGATGTTGACCCCGAGCGCGGTCAGAACGTCGGCCGAGCCGGCCCGCGACGACAGGGCGCGATTGCCGTGCTTGGCGACCGGCACGCCGCAGGCTGCGACCACGATGGCCGCGGCGGTCGACACATTGAAGGTGCCCGAGGCATCGCCGCCGGTGCCGCAGGTATCGATCGCGTCGTCCGGTGCGGCAACCTTGACCATGCGCCCGCGCAGCACCGCGGCGCCGGCGGCCAGCTCGTCGACGGTCTCGCCGCGCACCCTCAGGCCCATCAGAAAGCCGCCGACCTGGGCCGGCGTGGCATCGCCCGACATCATGATCTCGAACGCTTCAGATGCCTGCGGCCGGCTCAGCGGCGCGCCGCTCGCGACCGCCGCGATCAGCGCCTTCATCCGGTCGGGCCCCGCGCTCATGCCGCCGCCTTGGCCGCCGTCGACGCCAGGAAGTTCTCGAGCAGCCGGTGGCCGTGCTCGGTCTCGATGCTCTCGGGGTGGAACTGCACGCCCCAGATCGGCCGCTCGCGATGGGCGATCGCCATGATCACCCCCTCGGCGGTCCGCGCGGTCACGGCCAGACAGGCGGGCAGACTCGCCGGCTCGGCGATCAGCGAGTGGTAGCGCGTCGCCCGGAAGGGCGAGGGCAGACCCTGGAACAGGCCCCGACCGTCGTGCTCGATCGAGCTGAGCTTGCCGTGCATGATCTCCGGCGCCCGGACGATCTTGCCGCCGAACGCCTGAGCGATCGCCTGATGGCCGAGACAGACCCCGAGGATCGGGCAGACGTCGCTCGCGGCGCGGACCAGATCGAGAGAAATCCCCGCCCGGTCGGGATCGCAGGGTCCGGGCGAAATGACGATCGCATCGGGCGCCAGAGCCAGGGCGTCCTCGACGCTCAGAGCGTCATTGCGCCGCACGATCGTCTCGGCGCCCAACTCGCCCAGATAGTGATACAAGTTGTATGTGAAGCTGTCGTAGTTATCGAGCAGCAGGAGCATCGCTCTCGGTTCGGCTGATCCTCGGTCCAAGCCGGGCAGCAAAGCGCGGCGCGCTCGCCGGCGTCAAGCGGAAAGCGGAACCTGGCGCGCCAGCGGCGAGTTCGATCGTAGTGGGCGCGCCTGATACGCATCTCGCGAGGACGCGCCGCGCCATCGCCATGCACTTCGAGCGACGACGAGCACCATTTGCACCGATCTGGAAACCATCTCTTGCGGTTATGATGTTATCGGGATGGCACGCGCCGGAAGCTTCCGGCGCGTACCTGGCGGCCGGGCGGGGACCGCGATCTCCGGCGAAGGCTTCCGCGGCTGCTGATTAAGTGCTAGTTGTAAGGGGCCCTTCGCTGTGACGGTTGCCGCCGCTGGGCAGCGACCACGCTCGATCTGGCTCGACGATGAGGAAGCGCCATCAGAATGACCAGACGACGTCGACGAAGTGGCAGGCGCACGGGCTGGTCGAAACGACTGCGCCGGATTCTCGTCGAGCACCGTTTCAATGCGGCACAGGGCGTCCTTGGTCTGATCGCACTGGTCGCGGGGCTGTGGCTGCTCTGGCCGCCCTCGCAGCGGGCGCCGCTCGACCAGCGCCAGGTCTGGGAGCGGAGCCTGCAGGGTGCCAGCGGGGGCCCGTCTGAGGGGGAGGACGCGGCCCCCCGTGCGCGTCTGACCGCCGAAGCCGAGGCCAGCATGGCGGTCTCGGCGCAGGGTGAGGCGCTGGCGGCGCCCCCGGTGCAGCATATCCAGCCCGAACAATCCGCCCTCGCGCACGTGGCCAGCACGATGCCGGTGATCGGTGTTCCGGAGGCTGAGCCCTCGGCCGAGGTGGCGGGGCGGCTTGCGGTCGAGCTGCCCCACGATGTCGCCGCTGAACCACCCGAGCCCAGTGCGACGGCGACCGCTCGCGGCGAGACGATCGCCCGTCCGACCGCACCCCTGGCAGTCGACGGGAGCACGCCGACCTGGCTGCGCAATGCCGTCGCGACGCCGCCCGCCGACGGTCGGTCCGAGATTGCGGTCGTGATCGACGACCTTGGACTGAATCGCACGCTCACGGCGGAGCTCAATCACCTCAAGGCGCCCTTGACCCTGGCCTTCATGCCGTATGCGGGCGCCCTCGAGCAGCAGGCGGCGGCGGCGCACGCCGCCGGCCATGAGCTTCTTGTGCACGTGCCGATGGAGCCGACCGGGAACGACTGGCCCGGACCCAATGCCCTGCTGAGCTCGCTGAGCCCGGTCGAGCTGGTGTCGCGTCTGCGGGCGCAGCTGCGGAGCTTTCGCGGCTTCGTCGGCATCAACAACCACATGGGTTCGCTCTTGACCTCGGACCACCATGAGATGGCCCTGGTCATGGCCGAGCTGCGGAGCCGCGGCCTGTTGTTCCTCGATTCCCGCACCACCGCGCAGTCGGTCGCCCCGAGCGAGGCCTACCGGGCGGGCGTGCCCTTCGCCGTGCGCGACGTGTTCCTCGACAACGAGCAGGGCCTCGACTACGTCCGGCGCCAGCTGCTCCAGACTGAGCGGATCGCGCGCCGCCGCGGGGTCGCGGTGGCGATTGGCCATCCGCACGACGTGACCATCGAGGCCCTGCGCGGCTGGCTGCCGACGCTCGAGGAGCGCGGCTTCGACCTGGTTCCGGTCAGTGAGGTCGTCGCCCGCAAGAGCTGCGCGAATGGCCTGCTCGTGGCGGCCAGCGCTTGCGGCCGCTACGTTTCCGCCCACAATCTCGTTCAGTAGGCGCGCCGCGGCGCGCTCCTGGCCGCATCTCCTGCGCCGCTACTGGCTGGCGCGCGCGAAGCGGACCGCCTCCTCGGCGGCGCGGATCAGGGCGCGCGCCTTGTTGCAGCTCTCCTGATACTCCGCCTCGGGATCGCTGTCGGCAACCACGCCGCCGCCCGCCTGGACGATCACCTGGCGGTCCTTGACCAGCGCGGTGCGCAGCGCGATGCAGGTATCCATGGTGCCGTCGGCGCCGAAATAGCCGACCGCGCCCGCATAGATGCCGCGCCGCGCCGGCTCGAGCTCGTCGATGATTTCCATCGCCCGTACCTTGGGGGCGCCGCTCACCGTCCCGGCGGGGAAACCGGCAATCAGCGCATCCAGCGCGTCGGCGTCGGACCTGATCACGCCTTCCACGTTGGAGACGATGTGCATGACGTGGCTGTAGTATTCCACGATCATCTTCTCGGTGACCCGCACTGTGCCGATCTTGGCGACCCGCCCGACGTCATTGCGGCCGAGATCGAGCAGCATCAGATGCTCGGCCAGCTCTTTGGGGTCGGCGAGCAGATCGGCGGCGAGCGCCTCGTCCTCGGCCCGGTCGACACCGCGCCGGCGGGTGCCGGCAAGCGGCCGCACGGTCACCATGCCGTCGCGCAGCCTGACCAGAATCTCGGGGCTCGAGCCGACCAGGGCGAAGCCGTCGAAGTCGAGGAAGAACAGGAACGGCGAGGGGTTGAGGCGACGCAGCGCGCGATAGAGCGCGAACGGTGGCAGATCGAACGGCAGGGTGAAGCGTTGCGAGGGCACCACCTGGAAGATGTCGCCGGCGCGGATGTATTCCTTCGCCCGTTCGACCATCTCGTGGTAGCGCTCGCGGGTCACGTTCGAGCTCGGCTCGGGCAGGTGCCCCGAGCCCCGGTCGAGCGAGCGGTGCGGCAGGCCGCGATCGAAGTCGGCGATCAGGTCCGCGAGGCGCTCGCGGGCGAGGTCGTAAGCTGCTCGTGCCCCCAGATCGGCCGCCGGCCAGACCGGCGTCACCACGGTCACCTGATCGCCGATGTTGTCGAACACCGCGACCACGGTCGGCCGCATGAAGACCGCGTCGGGAGCCCCGAGGGTGTCCGGATTGGCGTCCGGCAGGCGCTCCATCAGGCGCACCGTGTCGTAGCCCATGTAGCCGAACAGCCCGGCCGAGATCGGCGGCAGGCCCTCGGGCACGGCGATCCGCGACTCGCGGATCAGGGCGCGTAACCCGCTCAGCGCGTCGCCGGGGCAGGGTTCGAACGCGCTCAGATCCTGGCGGGCGGCGCGATTGATCTCGGCCCGCTCACCGAAGCAGCGCCAGATGAGGTCGGGCTTGAGGCCGATCGCCGAGTAGCGGCCGCGCACCGCACCGCCCTCGACCGATTCCAGGAGAAAGGTGTAGGGGCGGCCTTCGGCCAGCTTGAGCATCGCCGAGACCGGCGTCTCCAGGTCGGCGACCAGGGAGGTCCAGACCAGCTGCGCCCGGCCGCTATCGTAGCGGGCGGTGAAGTCGGCAAGGTCGGGGCGTGGCGGCATCGGTGACCAGAGCCCGGCGCCCGAAGCGCGCGCTCAGAAGTCGCTCGGCAGAGGACGCGGGGCACCGCTCGACGGCATCGCTCCATCGGAGCCGATCAGACGGTTGACGGCGGCGGCATCGATGTCGACTGGATAGTCGCGCCGCAGATCGGCCTCGAACTGAGCGACCAGATCGTTGCGCATGTCCGCCTGCAGCTCGGTCCGCAGCCGCTGAACGCCATCCGGATCCTTCGTCGGGTCGGCCGCGATCACCTCATCGGTCGCGACCACGGCGAAGCCATCGTTGAGCTCGACCACCTTCTCGGCCACGTGGCCCGGCTCGGTCGCGAACAGCGCGCGCACCACGGCCTGGTTGATCCCCTGATCGGCGCCCTGCTCGCTCCGCTTGACCGGCTCGATCGGGGTTACCGACAGCCCCTTCTCCGCCGCGACGATCTCGTCGAGCGACGCGCCGTCCTTGAGCTTCGTCAGCAGCTGATCGGCGCGCTCGCGGGCCAGCTTGCGCTGCTGCTCGGCCCGCCATTGCTCGCGCAGCTGATCATGCACCTCCTCGACCGGCTTGACGCGAGGCGCTGTGACCTCCTCGACCTTGAGGACGAAGTAGGCGCCGGCATCGGTTTCCTCGAGCAGGCTGGTCTCCCCGGCCGGCGTTTCGAAGGCCAGAGTAAGAAACTTGGGCCAGGGCGGCAGAGCCTCGGGGCGCTTGCCGTCCGGCCCGTTGCCGTGGGCATCGATCGCGGCCAGCGACTTGGCCTCCAGGCCGAGCGCGTGCGCAGCGTCGGCGAGGCTCGACCCCGCAGCCAGCTCGTCGTCGAGCTGCGTGGCCAGGGTCGGCAGGCGATCGCGCGCCTCGCTGAGCGCCAGATCCCGCCTCAGCTGGTCGTGCACCTCGGCGAGCGGGGTCACCTTCTCCGGCTCGATCCCGGTCACCTTGAAGATGTGCCAGCCGAACCCGCTCTTGACCGGCTCACTGACCTGGCCCTCGGTCATGCCGAAGATCGCCGTGCCGATCTCGGGCGGCAGATCCGCCTTGGCGACCTTGTCGAGGCTGTCGCTCCTCACGCCCTGATCGGCGAGCTGCTTCGCCACGTCCGCGAAGCTCGCGCCCGCGGCGAGCTGCTCCTTGGCTTTCTCGACGGTGGCCTGATCGGGCGCGAGAAGCTGTTCGACGGTACGTCGCTCGGGTGTGCGGAACTGCTCGATCCGGTTCTGATATTCGGCCTGGATCTTGTCTTCGGGAACCTCGATCTCGTTGAGCAGATCCTCGGGTTGCAGCGTGATGAAGGTCAGGCGCCGATACTCGGGCGCGGTGAACTCTTTCTGGTGGGCGTCGTGGAAAGCCGTGAGATCGTCCGCGCTCGGCTCGGGCACATCGGTGATCGAATCCGCCCGGATGACGACGTAGTGGCCGCGCCGCTGCTCGTTGCGATAACGATAAAGAGTATCGACCAGAATCGAGGGCACCACGACCGGTCCGGCGAGGCTGCCGGTCAACGTGCTCCGCACGACCTCCTCTCGCAACAGGGAGAGATAGCCATTCTCGGTCAGCCCGTTAGCCTGGAGCAGCTGCTCGAAGCGCCCGCGATCGAACCGTCCGGCCGACTGGAACGCCGGATTGTCGGTGACTAGCTGCCTGAGGGTATCTTCGGCCACGGTCAGGCCCATGTCGTGGGCGCGCAGATCGACCAGGCGGCGCGTGATCAGCCCTTGCAGCGCCTGCTGCATCAGACCGAACTGGATCGCCTGCTGGCGGTCGATGGTGGTGCCGACCTGGCGCTGCAGATTGTTGAGCGCCCGGTTGAAGGCGTCGGCCAGCTCGCTCGCCGGAATTGCCGAGCCGCCGACCGTGGCCACGGTCGGATTGCGCGTGTGGCCGAAGAACACATCACCGATGCCCCAGATCGCAAAGCTCACCACCAGGAGCAGCATCAGGACTTTGACGATCCAGGACCCGGCCTTCTGGCGCAGCACATTGAGCATGGTCGAGGCACAACTTCACTGAATTGACCGGCTTGGGACCGGACGGGAACGGTAATGTAGGCAGCCGCCTTGGCGCCGGCAATCGGCAAGTCGCCCAGCAAAGTCGCCCCGCCCGCGGTGCTGGAAACCGCTGCGCGCGTGTGTTAGAGAGGCGCCGCGTCGGACCGGCGCGGCCTCGTCCCGGTGAGAGCCCATGCCTTGGTCGAAGCCGATCGTGATCGGCAATTGGAAGATGAATGGTCTGCGCGCCGACGCCATGGCGCTGGTCGGCGCCCTGC
>JBKPDM010000600.1:0-7389 GCA_046727895.1 Pseudomonadota bacterium
GGCTGGTACGGCGCGAGGCAGAGATCCGCCGCCGCGATGAAGTCCGGCACTTCGTGATGGGGGCGTGGACCGTGAAAGCGGGCTTGCACCTGCAGGCGGCGAGCCTTCTCTTCGCTGGCAGAACGAAGCTCTCCGTCGCCCGCGACATGCAACGCGACCGACGGCGGTGCAACCTGGGCGAACGCCTCGATGATCGGCCCAAGATCGTGATACATGTCCAATCCGCCGGCATAGAGCATGACGATCTCGCGGCGGCCTATGCCCAAGGAGGCTCGAGCGGTCAGCTGGTCACGCGGGTAGAACAAATCATGGTTGACCCCGAGCTCCACGACCTCGATCCGTTGCGGGGCGATGCCTCGCAAAGCGACCAGAGCCTCCTTGAGTTCTTCGGTCTCGGCGATGATCAACGGCAAGCGGCGCGAACAGGAGCCGGCAAGGCGCTGCGTCACACTCTGTGCGACATGCCTGGCCAGAGTGCGCCCGTCCCGAATCGGTTCGTGCCAATAGCGCACGTCATTCTCGATCAGCGCACTCGCCACGCCGTGGCGCTGGCACTGGCGGGCCAGGTAGCCCGAGAACCGCCAGCCTTTCTCGAAGACGATGTCGTAGGCGGCCGCCGCTGCCCGGGCGAAGCGGCGCAATGTGTGCAGATAGCGGGCGTGGGCGAACGGGTCGAGGCCGCGCACCGCGACATCGTCGCGCGCTCCTGCCGCCGCCGACACCCCGAGTTCGTCGAGGGCGACAATCCTGTAGCTGCGGGCTGCGGGCGGCTCGCCGACGCTGCGGAACGCGACGGTCACATCCGCCCATGCGCTCATCGCTTCGGCCGCGGATAAGACGTTGCGGGTCGCGCCCGAGGTATTGAGCAGGCTGGAGCCCGGCGCCGCGTAACAGACGGCAAGGCGGCGGGTCACGCCCGTCGGTCCGTCAGCACGGCCTGATAGAGGTCTTCCAGGCCGCGCAGGCAATGTCGCCAGTCGTACTTCGCGAGCGCGAGCTGCCGGCCCGCGAGACCAATCCGTGCGGCCCTATCGGGAGCGATCGCCAGGCGAACGATGCTCTCGGTGAGCCGCTCCGGACTGTCGGCGATCATTATGTTGTCGCCGTCAGCGATCTCGAGACCCTCGGCGCCGAGCGTCGTCGACACGACCGGGCGACCCATCGCCATGGCCTGCACGATCTTGAGGCGCGTGCCGCCGCCGGAGCGCAGCGGCACGACCAGCGCGATCGCCTCCGCCAGGTAGGGTCGGATGTCCTCGACCTCGCCGGTCACGCGAATCCCCGGCCGCCGCGCCAACGCCTTGATGGCAGGCGTCGGACTCCTGCCGACGATGGTGAAACCCATCTCAGCGTGCCGCGCGCGCAGAGGCGGCAGCACCTCATCGGCAAACCAGACGACCGCATCTTCATTGGGCGGATAGTCCATGGCGCCAACGTACACCACGGACGACGAGAGTTGCGACGCCGGCCGCGGCGCATAGTACTCGACGTCGACACCATTGGGCGCGAGCCGCACCGTAGCGGCCGGTGCGTGACGCTGAATCCATGCCCGATCGTCTTCTGATACGGCGAGGACGCCGTCGAACGCCCGCACGGCGCGGCGCTCCCAGTCGGGAAAGAGCCAGCGGTTGCCCAGCAGGACCAGACGCCGGGTGTTCCAGGGTGCCACTGCCAGCTCACGGTCGAAACGGACCGACTCGATATTGTGCATGGACAGCACCGTCCTGGCTCGGTAGCGCGGGCTCAACGCTCCCACATAGTGGGCCAGAAAGGAGAACTCCACATGCACGATGTCGAAGCTGATTTCAGAGGTGACGTTGCGGACGCGCTGCGCCATGGCCGCGTTGCGGTGGTACGCCTGGACTGGCGGCAGGCCAGCCGCCAGGCCGCTGCACAGGCGACGCAGCCGCGCCGCGGTGCCGTTCGGCACCAGTACGACATCGGAATCGGCACACAGCCGCCTGATGTTCCCGACATGCACTTCCTCCTCGGGCCGGTAGAGGGGCGCGATCAAAAACACCCGGTGACGCCGCGAGAGGAACCGCAGAGTCTCCAGAATCCTGATTCGCGCTCCGTCGTGCGGCGGCCATGGCAGCCACGGTGACAGTATTAGAACATTCAGCATGCTGCTCGCCCCAGGGCACGGCCGTGCGATCGCGCCGCCGCGATCGAATCGCGTGGGTCTGGTTCGTTGGCCAATCGCCTGAAAGATCGATCTCGATCATATGCCGCGCCAGGCTCGGAGCGACATCTCCGCGCACGTTCCGATCGTGCGGTAGCCTTCAGGTGGTCCACCGCCGGGTCTCTCGCCTGCCACGCCTCGCCCCGCTGGGCTTTAAGGGCCTGGCGCACCGGCCGCCTGCCGCGCCCTCGCGAAGGCTCCGGCGCGGCTCACCGGGGGTGGAGCCGCGCCGGGCCGAGCTTCGCCAGTTATGCTAGAACTTGAAGTCTTCGACGTTCTTCGGCGTAACGATCTGCGCCGGTCCCAGAACGACCTCGCCGTTGGCGCCGACCTTGTACTCGCCGAGGCGGCCGGCCTTGAAGGTTTCGCCCTCTTTGCCGTCGATCTTGCACTGCGCGACCGCTTGCGCCGCGTAATAGGTGAGGTAGCCGAGATCCTTGACGTTCCACCAGATGTCCTGGACCTCGCCGGCGACGATGTACTTTTTGATCAGGGTGGCAGGGGCGAGACCGGTGAGCTTGACCTTGCCGATCGAGCCAGCCTGTTCGAGCGCGCGCGCCGCCGCCGGAAGTCCGATACCGGCCGGAATGATGATCCCTTTGAGGTTGGGGAATGCCTCGACCAGAGCGAGGGCCTGCTGCTGATTGACCTGTTCGCTCTCCTGACCGTAGGCGATCTGGACCAGCTTCATCTTCGAGAATTTTGGATCGCTAGCCATCTTTTTCTTCATGAAGTCGATCCAGGCATTCTGGTTGGTTGCCGTGGGCGTCGACGACAGGATGGCAAAGTCACCTTCGCCGATCATGCCGTACATGCTCTCGAGCATCACCTCGGCAAGACTGTCGCCCTTCGCCTGATTGATGAACACGGTGCGCGCCTCGGGGGCGACGTCCGAATCGTAGGAGATCACGCGCACGCCCTGCGCGGCGGCGCGCTTGAGGGCCGGCGCCAGCGCGTTCGCGTCGTTGCCGGCGATGGCGATGACGTCCACCTTCTGGGCGACGAGGTTGTTGACGAACTCGATCTGCGCCTCGGCCGTGGCCTGTGAAGGCGCCTGCTGGACGACCTTGCCACCGATCTCACCTGCTGCTTCCTCGGCGCCGGTCTTGGCGACCTGGAAATACGGATCGGTGTCGAGCTTCGGCAGGAAGCCGACCGTGACCGGCCCGCTGGCGCACTCGGCGCCGTAGGCCAGCGTGGACAGAAAAAGACTGCCGAACGTTGCGGCACTGAGCATCTTTGTCCGGAGTATCATTTCAGTTCCTCCTGGTTCCTCTGGACTTCTCGTCATTCGGGTGAGGAGCTTCCGGTGCGGCGACCACCCGAGATTCAATCGCCGACGTGATGGAGCAGGCGGCCGATGCGCAAATGCTCGAACAGCCTCGTCGCAGAATTGCTGGCCAGAAGCGACACGATGAGCAGCAGGCCGATGACGGTGCCCTGAGCATCGCCTCCGATCCGGCTGAGGCCAAGGACGTTCCTGATCGTCGCGACCAGGGCGAGAGCCCACAGCACGCCGGTCAGCCGCCCGCGACCGCCAAAGACGCTGACGCCGCCGAGCAGTGCCACGGTGATGATGTCAAGCTCGAAGCCGACCGCGTTGTTGGCGCGCGCATTCGACAGCCGCGCCGTAAACACGATGCCGGCGATGGCGCAGACGATCCCCGACGCGACGAACAGCCAGAATCGGAGGCGGCGCAGGCGGACGCCCGAATATGCCGCCGTGTCCGGATTCCCGCCGATGGCGTAAATACGCCGGCCAGTGGCGGTTTTCTGGAGCACGATCGCAAAGATCGGCGCCAGCACGAGAAACGGAACGATCGTCCACGGCACCGGCGTGTCGCCGACATTGAAGATGCCGAAATCGGTGAAGGCCTCGGGAAACACGTTGACCGACGCGGTACCGAGGATGATGTACCCGACGCCCCGAAACATGGCCAGGGTGCCGAGCGTCACCACCAGAGACGGCAGGCCGAAGACGGTGACCAGAGCACCGTTCAGGCTGCCGGCGAGGGCGCCCGCCAGCAAAGTGAGGGGGATGGCGGCCGCAAGCGGTGCTCCGGTCTGGACCAGAACACCAAAGACCACGCTCGACAAGGCAAGCGTGCTCGCGACCGAGAGGTCGATCTCGCGGGCGATGATGAGGAGCACCATCGGCAGAACGATCAGGGCCTTCTCCGACATGCCGGCGATCGCCTGCGAGATATTGAAGGTGGTCAGAAGACCGGGCACGAAGACGGCGGCATAGGCGAACATGGCGATCGCCAGCAGCGCCAGGAACGAATCCCAGTTCACCAACTGCCAGAGCCGGTTCATCTCGGACGCGCCGGCAAGGCGGGCCGATGAGACCGGCGCGCTACCAGCGCATCGATCGCCACCGCGAACAGAATGACGAGGCCGTAGACCCCCTGAAGCCAGAGCGGATCGACACGGACCAGGATCAGGCCGTTCTGCGCGACAAGGAGGGTGAGCGCTCCGAGTGCCACGCCAAGGACGGTGCCGGCGCCACCCCGGATCGCGACCCCGCCGACGACGACCGCAGCGATCACGGTCAGCTCGAAGCCGGTCGCGACCCGAGCGTCGATGGTCGCGTAGCGCGAAGCCCAGAGCCCGCCGTCAAGGCCGACGAGCACACCCGCGCAGAGGAAAGCAGCAAGCACGCGTCGCTCGACCCGGATACCGATCAGGCGCGCGCCGTCGGGATTGGAGCCGATGGCGAAGAGCTCGCGCCCGGCCGGAAGCGAGCGCAGGACGAAGGCGACCACGAGCAGTACCGCGAGCGCGATGAACACGACGCCGGGCACGCCGAAAAGCTTGGCGCTCGTGATGTCGAGCCAGGCCTGCGGCACCTGATCCGCGCTGATCTGCCTGCCGCCGGTCCAGAGGCTGTCGAGGCCGCGGAAGATCGAAAGGGTGCCGAGCGTCACCACGATGGCGGGCACACCTCCTCTCGTCACGACCAGCCCGTTGAAGAGGCCGCAGGCGAGGCCGATACCGGCGGCGAGCGCCAGCCCCAGAAATACGTTGAGATGCGGATGCGCCTGCAGCGTCACCGCCGCGCCGTAGGCTGAAAGACCGATCACCGACGCGACCGAAAGATCGATGTTCCGTGTGATGAGGACCAGCATCTGGGCGACCGCAACGATCATCAGGAGCGCCGCATCCATGGACAGCGCAACGAGATTCGAGGGGCTGAGCATCCGCGCGTTGATCACGCTCACCGGCACGATGACGGCGACCATGGCGGCGACCAGGCCGATTTCCCGCTTCGCCAGCAGACCCCTGACCAGGCCGGAGGAAGCCGGGAGCTCCGGCAGCTCGGCCGGAACGAGATGCAGACGCGCTGCCTTCTTGTCCTTGTCGAAGTGGTCAAGATCGCTCGCCCCGGCGGCATCGATCGCAGCCTGGAGGATGCGCTCCTGCGTCGCTGCGCCTCGCTCCATTTCAGCGGCGATCCTGCCCTCGCGGAGGACGAGGATGCGGTGACACATGCCGATCAGCTCGGGCAGCTCGGACGAGATGAGAATGACCGCAAGGCCCTGGCGCGCGAGATCGGCGATCAGCGTGTGGACCTCGGCCTTGGTCTGCACGTCGACGCCCTGAGTTGGCTCGTCCAGGATCAGAACCCGGGGTGTTGCCGCCAGCCACTTCGCGAGGACGACCTTCTGCTGGTTGCCGCCGGAGAGGGTCTTGACGGGCTGGTCGTAGCTGCGAAAGCGCAGCCGCAGCCGCTCGAGGGGTGCACGCACCAGCGCCAGTTCGCGCTTCGCGTTCACCAGCCCGGCCGCCGCCGCCTGGTCGATCGTCGGCAGGGTCGCGTTGGCGAGGATGTCGAAATCCATCACCAGGCTCTGGCCGATACGATCTTCGGACAGATACGCGATCCCGTGTTCGAGCGCCTGGCTCGGCGAGCCGAGCGAGACCGGCAGCCCATCGAGGCAGATGGTGCCGGCGCTTGGCCGATGGACGCCGAAGAGCACCCGGGCGATCTCGGTACGACCGCTGCCGACCAGCCCGCCCAGGCCGACGATCTCGCCCGCCCGCACGGCGAAGGAGACCCCGGTGAAAGTCCCTTCGCGCGCCAGCCCCTCCACCGTGAGGATCTCGCGTCCGACCGCGGTCGGAATCTCCGGGTACATCTCGTCCAGAGGCCGGCCGATCATCAGCTGGACGGCGCGCTCGCGCGACATCTGGGCGGCCGGCTCAGTCGCGATATGGCGGCCGTCGCGGAGCACGCTGACCCGATCGGAAATGCGATAGATCTCGTCCATCCGGTGGCTGACGAACATCATCGCGACCCCACGTGCGCGCAGCCCTCCGACGACCTGGAACAGCCGCTCGACCTCGCGAAGGGAGAGGGATGCGGTCGGCTCGTCCATGATAAGGACGCGCGCATTGGCCGACAGCGCCCGCGCGATTTCGACCAGTTGCTGCTCCGAGCTGCTAAGCTCCTTCAAGGCGAGGCCCGGGTCACAAGAGAGGCCCACCGTGTCGAGGAGTGCCGCTGCCGCGCGGCGGATTTCGCGACGATTGAGGCGCCCGAAGCGATCCGTCGGCATGTGGCCGAGGAAGATGTTCTCGGTGATCGACAGATCGGCGAAGAGCCCCGGATGCTGATGCACGACCGCAATACCGCGGCGGAAGGCGTCGAGCGGCGAACGCAGCTCGACGCGCGCGCCGTCGAGAATGACCTGTCCGGAATCGGGCCGATAGAGGCCCCTCAGAAGCTTGACGCAGGTGCTCTTCCCGGCGCCGTTCTCGCCGAGCAGGGCGAGCACCTCGCCGGCGCGCAGCTGCAGGGAAACGTTCCTGATGGCGACCGTGCCGCCAAAGGCCTTGACCGCGTTCTCGAGCCCGAGCACCGGACCCCGACGCACATCAGGGCTGTCGGCAACGGACACGGCCCGGTTGTCGATCCATGCCGACATGCGCGGTTTCGCTTAGACGATCGCCCCCCGGCGCGGCAGGTCCGCTCTTTTGCCCGATCTGGCGCTCGCTGTCGTGAATTATTGGTGCGAAGTGTCTATGGGAAAGCGGACCAGCGCGCAAGACCTCGATCATTTCGAGCGCTCGGGCTTGCGAAGACCGATCAGCGTGCGCGGGATGCGGTCGAGCACCAAACGGATCGGATCGGCGGGACCGCCGTCGCCGGGCGCTCATGCCGGCGACGTCCCGGAGCAATCGCAGGCCGAACTACGGGCTCGGTC